>NZ_JANRHN010000080.1:0-1469 GCF_024733745.1 Bacteroides sp. ET225
TACATAGTCACAGGAGAAGACTTCACGTTTGAGTTCTTCATACAGAGGCTTAAGCAGTTCCACGGTTTTCTTGAACCAGCCGTCCAGTGTACTTTCGGTCAGACCTTTCATTCCAAGATGGCGGTATTGCTGTATCTGACGGTAGAACGGGACATGATATTCATACTTCTGAAGCAATATTTCGGCAAGCAGGCTGGTGTCAGCGATGCACTTGTCGACCGGCATCAGCGGCATGGGAGCTATCTCCACGCCTTTCTGTCCGGCCGGAGGAAGCAGGGTACTATCCTTGAGAGCATATTTGGGACGGATGATCACCTTGACGTAAAGCATTCCCGGCTTGTGTTTGACGACTTTTGTTATCTCTTCGCCTATTCTACGGTATAAAGACAAGTCTACGCCTTTCGGTTCTATTGTATCGGTCTCCAATACGGGCAAGTCCTCTATCATTTTGCGGTTCTGGCGATTTCGTTTTACGTCTTCCGCCGATTCCTTCTCAATCTTTTCCACAGCCTCGTCCCGCTTTTCTTCCGCCTGCTGCCGGAGTCCGGAAAACTCGTCGGCAAAGAGATCTGGCATATTAGGATCATATACGCGAAGTTTCTCCGATTTACGGCCAAAGAGCTGACGGTTCAGCCATGCGACCTGAGCCGTCAACTCCTTGATACGTTCCTGCAGATTTTTTATCTGTTCGGATTGATTCTTATTAGTAGTAGACAATGAGGCTATAGAGGCATTCAGCCCTTCTATCGTCTTGAGTAAAATTTCTTTTTCTTCCATTGTCTATACTTCTTTTAATGGTGTAAATATACTAATTAACAGTGAATTATGCAACAATATCCAAAGTTTACTCACGCAAAAAACATGTTATACATGGTATTCCTTACGTTCGGCTCTTAACCGCCGGAGCCTCTGTTCCGGGTTTTCCTGTATTCCTTCAACCATCATCACCAGATCGCGCCACTCCATGGGATAGCTGTTTGATTTGGGATCATACTCCGGCAGCTTGAAGCGACCGGCCTCCAGACGTTTTACATACATTACCATACCTCCGTCTTCGGCATGAAGGAGTTTCATTAGTCTGCGGCTGGAACCGATGAAGATGAAGACATCACCGTTCCTCACTTCACTGTTCATTTTCTCATGTACCACTCCGCATAGCGAACTGATACCCTTGCGCATATCTGTCCTGCCCGGACACAGGAAGTAGCGCATCGTGTCGTTCAGGTTAAACATGACCGTCTCGAAGACTTTGGGTAAATATTTCCTTCAGCAAATCTTCAGAACCGCTCCCGAAGTGGGCACGAAGTCCATTGGGAAACAGCAGCGCAACACCATGCGGCAATTGTTCTTCTTGGGAAGACTCCGTAAATGCCTGTTTAAAACTGATAGGAGCCAACTCGTGTTTGATGCTGCTCCTGTCAACGGAACATTTTCTACGCCAGTAGTGATAGGTTGAATAACTTACACCT
>NZ_JANRHN010000081.1:0-1430 GCF_024733745.1 Bacteroides sp. ET225
GTCGTTCCTTAAAAAGCACATTTCTGCGGGATATTGTAACTAAACAGCATTCCGCAGAATTTTTCAATAAATCGCCAAAGAACCCTCATGGCTCTTTTGAAGTTATATGCAGCCGCAGCCAACAGTACATTGACTACATCTCCGAAGATACCTTTATAAAAGTTGCGTCCCAGGCGACATTCTGATTTCAGGTGCCCGATTGTCGGCTCGATTCCGGCTCGCTTGCAGAAGATGCGGTGTTTCTTTTTGCGAATATAGTAGCTGTCTTTTCGGTTGGGAACATCAGGGATTAGTATTTGAGTACCGTTTACTTCCTTCTTTCCCCTGTACCCCCTGTCTCCTGCCAATTTCTTTATTTTACGTCCTGTTATTCTTTCAACCTGCAAAAGGGATTTTTCTATTGTATGTCCGTCGTATTCGTTGCGGAACGAGCCGGCTCCTAAGATTATACCTGTCAGAGAGCGGATGATGGAAACCTTGTTCCCGAACTCATACTTCTTATGCTCCTTGCCTTTGCTTATGCACTGCACCTCAGGCTCGTGCAGTGAATAAATCTTTTCCTTGGAATTGCGTTTCTGTGAAAGTACCCGTTCAAACAGAATGAGCTGCTTGTCGTATTCATGGTTTTCTTTCAGGTTGCGTCTGAGCTCCCTTACCAATCGTCCGGCTATTGTCCGCAGTCTCTTGTCTGCCTTTAAGGCTTTCGCACGATTCTTCGGATGGTTGCGGAAACGTTGGTCACGGTAAATCCTTTTAAGCACAAACGTATAGCTCTGACGCAACGGAAGGTTCAACGACCTTACAATGGACATAACCTTACGGATTATCTTTTTATGCAGCTTCTCATCAGTGGGATAGGTCACGTTCTTTTCTTGTACGGTGGAGTCGATGAAAGCAGTGTCGTAATGGTCATTGTCGTCATTTTCCTGATTGACACGGATACTTTCTGCCAGAATAAGCTCCATACCCTGCTCACCGATACGCTTGCGGAAATGAACAAGCTCGCTCGCATTGCATGGATAAGATGGAGTAAACTCCGACATGCCGCAAAAGTACTGGTAATAAGCATTCTCGCTCCACTGCTCAACAACTGACTCATCGGAAAGATTCCGTACGTGCTTTAGAATCAGCAAGCCGCACATCAGACGGATAGGCTTGGCAGGACGTCCGTTATCGGCACAATACAACGGAGTGAAGGATTCTTCAAAACGAGACCAACTGATTTTATCCGCAAGGATGTACAAGGGATGTTTCTGGTTCAACTGGTCGGACAAAGAACTGAATAAAGAGGGACTTGATATAGTTTTATTAATCATATAATCTGCAAGTTTTAGAACTTAAAGTTACAAAAACTTGCAGATATATCAAAGGAAATCAAGAACTACTTTACTGATTATCAATTCGTGAATCGCTTTTTAAGGAACGACTAT
>NZ_JANRHN010000082.1:0-1421 GCF_024733745.1 Bacteroides sp. ET225
GCTCCTCCATCCATAAGATTTACAGATTTCAGGCAGCCTGTATCTGTCTGTTCTTCACCTTTTCTGCCATCAAGACTGCATTCGAAGTATGTATGCCGAAGAAAATCCAAAGGATTTCGGTCTTCCTGTTCCTTGCCCTGACCTTTGCCAGTGAGTAGTGTTGCTTGTGTGTGCCGAAGCTCCCTTCCAGACGCGTAGCCCGTTCCCTGCTGAGTTCCGAACGTAGTATCCGTCGCAGCTCCTCATCCTTGGCTGCCCGTCCCTTACGGACGAAGGAGGTGGCAATCCCCTTTTCCGTACAGAACTTCCGGTTCGCGTTGCTGGCATAAATGGAGTCGGCGGCAACGGCTGTCACCTTCCTGCGCATGAGCCTCTGTTGGAGGTTGATGCATTCCTTCAGACGTATACCTTCATTGAAGGCATCAAAGGAAAGGTGTTCGATGAAGGAGATTCCGTCTACCTGTATATTGTTCACCTTGGCTCCGAACTCGACCGGCTTGGTTTCCTTCCCACGCACGATGGGGCGTACATAGTGGCGGTCTATACTGACAATACGGTCACGGACATCCTTCCTGCCGGCAAACAGCTGCTTCTGCTGCTTGAATGCCTTCCTTATGACTGACAGACGCCGGTGGTAGTCTGACGTATGTTCAAGCTGTCCTTTATGGTCGGCATGGAGACGGCCGGTCTGATACAGCAGCTTCTCCAGCAGGTTGAGCAGCCGCCTTTTCAACATCCGGCTGCGTGAGGCCTTACGTCTGCGCTTCCTGCTGTACGCAAGATATGCACGGCTCACGTCACCCCATTTGTTCCTCGGACGGCGGACACCAAGTATCCGACAATCCTCGCAGAGATGACGGTGAAGCCATTCCACACTTTCCCAAAGCAGTTTCAGGCCAGTGGGATGACGCATGTGGCTTTCATAGCAGGTGGCATCGGCCATACAGACGTGAAGGTTTTCCAGATAGGGACGCCAGTGTTCAGCAAGTATGCACTGGAAGGCATCCATATCCAGCTTTTCGGCCAGTTCCTGACGGATTGCACTTACTATCTTGTAGTTGGTGACCGGATGGGACGGATCGATTAATATACCACAGAAGAGCTGGAAGTGGATGTTCCCGTTCAGATGTTCTATCAGATGACGATCGGACAGGCCGGTATAGGACTTCAGAACCATCAGGGCTATCTTGCCGGCGGCAGAAAAATAACCTTTCCGTCCTAAAGGGGAATCCTTCAGTCCCATCTTCCGGGCGATAGAGGAGAAAGGAAACAGCGAATGGATGCGTCCCAATTCACTGCTTTCAAAACTTTTCTGATAATTTTTCAGAATATCGAACTCTGTAAAGCCTAAAGTAGGCTGAATCTTTAAAATATTTTGTATCTTAGCCATATCTTAGTCGGGGTATTTCCCCCGTTTTGGC
>NZ_JANRHN010000083.1:0-1415 GCF_024733745.1 Bacteroides sp. ET225
TTCGGTTTGATTATTGCAAGAAACAAGGCAGAAAGCAATCAGAAGAACTAAATTCTTTATTTTCATATCGCATGTTTTTTACCAGTTCCAATAATTATACGCAGCAATCAGCAGCTGACGGTTTGTCTGCAACGTCACATAGTCGCGCTCCGCCTGAATTTTATTTCTCAGCACGGTGATATAGTCCACAACAGAACGTTGCCCGGCTCGTATTTCTTTCAGATAATTGACCAGTACTGTATCGTATTCAGACAATTGCCCGCACAGAGCGTTCAGCCTTTCGCCATACAGCTGCATTTCCGACAGGCATTTTTTCTTGTGTTCTTCATTTTGAAACCGTTCATGTGCCTTATATGCAGAAATAGTTCGCATTTGCACCTGCATCTGCTGCTCTTGCCAGCGTTTCTGCCGCCCGTCAAAAATTGTCCACGACAAAGTCAGGCCGGCATTCCAGCCCAGATGACGGTATACATGGGTATAGTTGCTCACCTGCAGTCCCCCATTGACAAATAGGTTAAGCCTCGGCTTATACTGCAACTTAAAAACACGCAGATTCGCAGCCACATTCAGACTGTCCAACCTGTATTGTTCTAAAAATAAAGAAATAGGATTATTTTTTTTTATTTCAGGAAACAGACAAACTGCATCCAATTCAACTTTTGCAGTGTCTGTTATTCCACAGAGTATGTTTAAATCTGACAGATGCGTACAATAAGATTGCCATGAGGCCGTTTTCAGATCGTAATTCGCAGCTTTCTCTATAGCAAGCAGATGCAGGTCGGACTGCCGCAATATTCCATCTTGCACCAGTTCTTGGACAATAAGTTCTTGTTGCTGCAAAACTCTGCGCACACTGTCGGCTAATCCAACCAGACTTTTGTCCAACAAACAAAGAAGATATTGTTCTGTGACAGTACGCTCCAACTGATGCTTTTCCAGGCGCATATTATTTGACTGGATAGCGGCCTGTATCTCTGTCTGCTTTCTGGAAGCCTCATACAAACCGCCTCCCAGCAAAGGCTGTGTCCATGTAAAGCCTGCATACAAATGACCGCTGCTTTCACCTAAATCATATCCGTAATAGTCTGTTCCGTTTTGCGCATTCCAAAGAAAAGACGTTTTTCCTCCGTCCTTTGAAATAATCGGAACAAAAAGGAATTCTCCATTCAATTCCAATTTAGAGCGAATGTAAACAGCCTTTAAACGCTGTTCCTCCATTTGCTGTATTTCGATGCGCCCCTTGTAATCGTGGAGAAGCGGACTGCTAGTCTTTGCAAACTCTATATAATAAGACAGGTTCCGTGCTGTTTTTTGCCCATACCCGGCAAAGCAGCAAAAGATAACACCCAAAGTAAAGAATAATCGAAGCATATCTATTTCTATTTGGAGCAAAAATAAAAACAGACATTGTAGGA
>NZ_JANRHN010000084.1:0-1322 GCF_024733745.1 Bacteroides sp. ET225
TGGTAATCTTCTTTCTGCTTTACGTTTAATAGCGTTTCCCAATCTTTCTCCGGATGATTAAACAGGCTGTAGAAATCAACATAATACATAAGCGTAATCCGCATCATGGTGGCAAGTCCGGAGAAACTCCAGGAACGCGTCAGTCTCTTTTTCATTACCATCAGAAGCAGATTGGCAATAAGCGTCACCCAAATCTGTATCTTGATGGCATTTGCACTTTCTCCATAGAAGTATTTCAACGGGAAGTTCTGTTTTATCTGCTTGAACAACAGTTCAATTTCCCAGCGTTTACGGTAAATTTCTATAATTTCGTTCGGGTCTGATTCCATATCGTTTGTAAGCAATGCAACCAGTTTGTGCTTTTTGGTATCGGCATAGGTAATGATACGGGCATGATGAATCAGTATTTCTCCACCCTTCAGAACTTTAGAGAATGTGACATGTTGTATGCGCACTTCCATAAGACCGTCTGTTGTCTGGTAGATACAGTCCTCCATAATGTTGTATTTTAGATTCTTCTTCATTTTTGTCACATACAGAACTTCTCTTTGCGTGAGTGCTTCCAGTTTCTCATAGTCAATATATGCCCGGTCCATGGCAACTATGTCTCCTTTGCTCAATGTTGACGGCTTTAACATAAAAGAATCGTTGGTGGCTGCAGATGTAAACTTTATATCAGAAGGGACTCCCTCATTGGCGTGTATGACGGTGTGCACTTTTATACCCCCTTTCTTTTTGCCGGTTTTGGGATGACGGCCCACGCCCTTGAACAGCAGATTGGAGAACAGTGTGATAGTAGTGGAGTCGATAATCTGGAGACGCTTCATCCAGACAGCATCCCTGCTTTTGCGGCTGTCCGAGGAAAGCACATGCCTGTATGTGGCGTATAAATCACGATAAATGGACTCAAATATAACCTCCGGACGTCGTTGGTTGGCATCGGAAAGTGTACTGCGTGAAGGCATTGAGCTGATACCCAAATGGAAAAGCTTGCGGGCTTCTGCCTGTAGGGAAGCCGTGATCTCGCGTAAGGAATCAAAACGCATGATGACCGCATAAAGCATAACAACAAGATGAGTCCAGCAATCAAAACGTTTTATGTAGTGTTCGCCACCATGTTTACGACTAAAACGAAGGATTGTTGACTTATCCAATAATTTTATTACCTGACCATAGAGCGGCTGTCCGCTAAAATGTATACTTTTGCCCATAGTTGGATTGATTTTGTTTGGCGACAGAAATCTAACGAAAATGGGCTGACATCGCAAATGAAGTCAGCCCTATTTTTATTCGTTTGCTATATTTTTATCGGACAGCAATAA
>NZ_JANRHN010000085.1:0-1314 GCF_024733745.1 Bacteroides sp. ET225
CTGTTCTGCTCGTGACCTTGTCTATCATCAGTACGGCATTTGCCGTATGTATTCCGAAGAAAATCCAAAGGATTTCAGTCTTCCTGTTCCTGGCCTTTATTCTTGCGAGTGAGTAGTGTTGCTTTTGAGTGCCGAAGCTTCCTTCAAGCCGGGTGGCCCTTTCTTTGGAGAGTTCACTTCTGAGAACCTTTCTCAAGGGTTCATCCTTTGCCGCCCTTCCCTTGCGTACAAAGGAAGTGGATATACCATATTTTGTACAGAACCTTCTATTTGCATTGTTGGCATATATGGAATCTCCAGCCGCACATCTAACCCTGACATTCATGAGTTTCTGTTGCATACGGATACAGTCCTTCAGCCGTATTCCCTCATTGAATGCCTTGAACGAGAGGTGTTCGATAAACGATATACCGTCTATCTGTATGTTGTTAACCTTTGCACCGAATTCAACAGACTTTGTTTCCTTGCCTCTTACGATAGGACGTACGTAATGACGGTCGATGCTGACGATGCGGTCATTGACCTTCCTGCCTTCAAACAGTTCCTTCTCCTGTACAAGAACCTTTCTGATTATGGAAAGGCGTTTCTGATAATCCTGTGTATATCTGAGTGATCTCCCGTACTCCTTATGAATCTCATCCCTCTGTACGATGAGCTTTTCAAGGAGTCTGATCATACGGCGCCTGAGCATCCGTGTTCTTGAGGATTTCCTCTTTCTTTTCTTGCAGTATGAAAGATAGGACTCTGACACATCCGCATATTTGTTACGGGGACGCCTTATACCAAGATCCATACAATGCCGGCAGATATGCCTGTAAAGCCATTCAATACTTTCCCAAAGCAGTTTCATGTCTGTAGGAAAACGCATGTGACTTTCATAACACGTGGCATCAGTCATGCACACGTGAAGGTTCTCAAGATATGGTTTCCAGTGGGAGGCCAGTATCTCCTGAAGGGAGTCAATATCAAGACGGGATGCTATCTCATTGCGGATGGCACTGACTATCTTGTAGTTGGTTATGGGAAAGGCCGGATCTGTCATGATTCCGCAGAACATCTGGTAGTGGAGGTTGCCGTTGAGATGTTCCACCAGCTGTCTGTCGGAGAATCCGGTGTAGGCTTTCAGGACCATAAGGGCAATCTTTGCCGAAGGGCTAAAAATGTTCCTGCGTCCAAGACGATGTTCCGACAAGCCTATGGCTTTTGCCATACGGTCAAACGGGAAAACTGAGTGAAGCCTGCCCAGTTCACTCTCATGAAAACTCTTGCGATATTTTTCCAGAACATCAAATTCTGTAAAGCCCAAAGTGGGCT
>NZ_JANRHN010000086.1:0-1088 GCF_024733745.1 Bacteroides sp. ET225
ATGAATGTCCGCAAGTTGCCAATTAGTAAATTCTATGTTTGAAGTCCGCCCTATAGGAACACGCACAAAGTTCAAGCCTTTCAAAGAGGCTACATCCGAAATACCTTCTGTTGAACTTGTAGCAGAATTCGTTGAGGTAGAGCTGGAGGAACTCCGCTTTTATGTCATGGTAAGTGTCCAGTATGCTCCTCTTGGCGTTGCTGATGACAATGTGTACCCATGGCAGGACTTTCCCGACACTCCTTTTGTCGTCCGTAACGACGGCATGATGGGAGGATGCCACCCCGTCCTTTCCAAGAGAGGCATAGCTGCTGAACCCGTCCGTGGTCACATCGGCATTCCCGTCCGTTCCTTGCCTAATCTTGCCGGTAATGGTGGAAGCCTTGAAATCATCGATGACCTGCATCTTTATATGCCCGACACTCTTGGGCGTACTGTACTTCTTGGCCGGAGGCGTCTTTGGCAGGCTGCTTTCCGCCATGACAAGGACAGGGGTCTTGCGCTGGCTTCCCCGTCCGCGCTTCAACGGGCAATCTTTCTGTTCTTCGGGCGTTTCCGTGGAGAAGAAGCCCTCGTCAACCTCCATGTCCCCATGGAGAGGGTAGCGTCCGTCGCGCTTGCCCATCACGTCGCGCAGCTTGTGTACCATCTCCCATACAGGCTGGTAACGCTTACGGCCAATCTGGCGCTGTATCTCCTTGGTGGATATGGCACGCTTTGTCGCCGTCAGAAGGAACATGGCAGCAAACCAGTCACGAACAGGCAGATGACTGCCTTGCATTACCGTACCGGAACGAAGTTGCATCTCATGTTTGCAATCCATGCACGTCCAGGACTTGTGGCTCGGATTCCAGCTCAGGCGCAAACCGCCGCATTGACTACAGAACAGGCCATGATGCTCACGGAAACGGCGAAGGGCTTCCTCACAGGATGCCTCGTCGGGATATTGACGGTAAAAATCAAGCAGGTTCATAATGCATATGTTTATTGTCTTACGTTTTATATCCTGCATAAAGTGTTCCAAAACATGCCTGTGGGGCAATTGGGCAGTTTAAACTTTGCTAATTTGGTAACATGCGGACATTCAT
>NZ_JANRHN010000087.1:0-1088 GCF_024733745.1 Bacteroides sp. ET225
ATGAATGTCCGCAAACGTCCAAATTAGCAAAGTTTAAACAGGCTATGAGATGCCAATGCAGGCATAGGAACAGAATTTGCAGGCACTCCCTGTAAAACAATTGAAAGGAAACACAATGAATCTGCTTGACTTCTACCGTCAATATCCTGACGAAAGCTCCTGCGAGGAGGCTCTCCGTCGTTTCCGTGAACGCCACGGTCTTTTCTGTAGCCGCTGCGGCGGTTTGCGTTTGAGTTGGAATCCGAGCCACCGTTCTTGGACCTGCATGGACTGTAAGCATGAGATGACCTTGCGTTCCGGTACTGTGATGCAGGGAAGCAACCTGCCCATCCGCGACTGGTTCGCCGCCATGTACCTTCTGACGGCGACCAGACGTGCCATATCCTCCAAGGAAATCCAACGCCAACTGGGGCGCAAGCGTTACCAGCCCGTATGGGAAATGGTGCACAAGCTTCGTGACGTGATGGGCAAGCGTGACGCACGCTATAATCTTCATGGAGATGTGGAGATAGACGAAGGGTTCTTCTCCACCGAGACGCCTGAGGCTCAGAAAAACTGCCCGCTCAAACGTGGACGTGGAAGCCAGCGCAAGACATCCGTCCTTGTCATGGCTGAAAGCAGTTTCCCGGACACTCCTTCCGATAAGAAGCGGAGTACCCCTAAAATCGTGGGACACATAAAGATGGAGGTAATAGACGATTTGAAGGCTTCCACCGAAACTCCCAGGATAAAACAGGCGACAGACGGGAAGGCAAATGCCACTACGGACGGTTCCAGCACATACGCATCCCTTGAAAAGGACGGGGCAGTGGCTTCCCACAAGGCCGTTGTCATGGATGACAAGAAAAAAGTCGGAAAGGTTCTACCTTGGGTACATATCGCCATCAGCAACGCCAAGAGGAGCATCCTTGACACCTACCATGACATAAAGGCGGAATTCCTGCAACTCTACCTTAACGAATTCTGCTACAAGTTCAACCGAAGGTATTTCGGTTTTAGGCTCTTTGAGAGGTTGGAACTCTGTGCTTGCACTTATAGAGCTGAGTTTAAACATCGAATTTACTAATTGGATATTTGCGGACATTCAT
>NZ_JANRHN010000088.1:0-1058 GCF_024733745.1 Bacteroides sp. ET225
TCTACATGTGGACTTCGGGCTTCTTTCCGGGCTCTTTGTGGTATCTGTCCGAGTATCTGGGCGACAAGGCTCTTCAGAATTCGGCTTTGGTTTACACGCGCAAGATGGAGCCTGTCAAGTCGTTCACGGACAACCACGACATCGGCTTCATGATGTATTGCAGCTACGGCAACGCCAACCGCTTTTCGCCTCAGCGCTCCTACCGTGACATACTGGTGGAGTCAGCCCGCTCGCTCTGCACGCGCTACCGCGAGAAGGCCGGCGTAATCCAGTCGTGGAACGGCTTCCGCTCGTGGCACGGCGACAAGGTGTACGACTTCCCCGTCATCATCGACAACATGATGAACCTTGAGCTGCTGTTCTACGCATCGCGGGCTACGGGCGACCCTTCGTTCCGTGACATCGCCGTTTCGCACGCCAGGCATACAATGATGAACCAGGTACGCGACGACTACAGCTGCTTCCACATCGTATATTACGACAAGGAAACGGGCAAGCCCATCAAGGGTGAAACCTCGCAGGGATATTCCGACAATTCTGCATGGTCTCGCGGACAGGCGTGGGGCATCTACGGCTTCACGATGTGCTACCGCGAAACGAAGGATCCTTCTTTCCTGACTACGGCCCAGCGCATGGCCGACTTCTATCTGGACCATCCGAACCTGCCGTCCGACAAGGTTGCGTGGTGGGACTTCAACGCGAACCAGCCGGGCTACGTTCCGGGCGTGCGCTCGAACGCGAACAATGTGGTGCTGAACTACCGCGACGCTTCTGCCGCCGCCTGCACCGCTTCCGCGCTGCTTGAACTGAGCACGTACAGCGAAGGCAAGCTCGCGAAGAAGTATCTGGAAGGCGCCAAGGCGATCCTTCACTCGCTGGGCAGCCCCCGGTATCGTGCCGAACTGGGCAAGAACGGCAACTTTATTCTGATGCACAGCACGGGCGCGATTCCTCAGAACGGGGAGATAGACGTTCCGCTGACTTATGCCGACTATTATTTTCTGGAAGCGCTCTACCGCTACGACAGGATATTGGACGGCAAGCCGCTGTTCTGAGGC
>NZ_JANRHN010000089.1:0-959 GCF_024733745.1 Bacteroides sp. ET225
TCGATAAACTACAAGTTTTAAACCTTTATATACAACAATAGCGACTGTCACTATGAACCTAATAGTTTCAGCCGCTATTATTTTGTTGAACCTATATGTTGCATATGGCATTAGTTGTCAGATACCCCATGTTGTTTTGTCAATATACTTTCCGGATGTTTCAGCTTCCATTTGTGTGGAAGCAGATCCAAAAGTATCTCATGAGTTGCATTCTTGTGATAAGGCATTTGGGCGATTACATCATTCAGGTAATTCCTTGGGTTTACATCGTGTGCCTTACAAGTAGCCAATAGGGAACAGATAACAGACATATTAGCTGCTGCTTCGTGATTACCACAGAAAAGAAAATTTTTTCTGCTCAGAGTGATGGGCCGTTGGACATTTTCCGCCAGATTGTTATCCCAGTACAGGCGGCCATCGTCCAGACATCTCATAATATTATCCCATTTGGTATAGGCATATGTTATGGCCTTGCCTGTCAAAGAACCTGGACTGTATTTAATTCCTTCTGCCTCCATCCATACCTTCATTGCCTCCATGATTGGCCGGGCCAGCTCCTGACGCTTCTGTCTGCGCTCATCATATGACAGGCCGGCTTCGTCACACTGGCGTTCTATTTTATAGATATGCTGTATCTGAGTCAGTGCATGTTGCGCCATCTCCCTGTTTTCATCCAAAGCCTGCTCAAAATGACGGCGTATATGCACCAGGCAGTTGAGCAGCCGCACGTCGGGGTTGGTCTTGAAGGCTGTTTCATAACCTGCAAAACCGTCACATTGAAGATATCCCTTGAAGTTATATTGATTTGCCAGGGATTCGATGACCGCTCCGGCCCGTGATCCCCCGTCGTAATGGAAGATGACCAGTTTCTCCATGACTGATCTTACCATCCAGAGATATTCCTTGTCGGCTCTGTGTTTTTCTCTGTTAATGACCGGAACTGTAGTCTCGTCCGCCTG
>NZ_JANRHN010000009.1:0-100186 GCF_024733745.1 Bacteroides sp. ET225
TAGTGTTTAAAAGTAATACAATCAGTTCTTGATTTCTTTTTTCCGATTACAAAATTACGACGCTTATTTCTGACAAACAAGAACTTACATATTCATCAGATAGTAACCTTTTTCTCGCTTTTGCTGATTAACAAAGGATTGTTCTCATAAAAAAAATGCAGAAAATGCTTTTTTTTACATTGATTAATTTTTTAGCCTATGCGTTTGGACCAAGAGCGTTTAAATTTTCCAATAAAATGATATTCTGTCAGGTTCTTTTGCGCTTGCTTCCGGCATGTCTTCCCCGATTCTATTCGCCAGCCGGTTGTCCTTCGGTACAAAGCACGATCCTGTCTTGCCCGCCGAGGCTTTCACCCCCTGAAATATCCTGTCATTCTATATAAAAAAGACATTATCTCCTTTTGGGCAGTTTTTATTCCGAGTTTGACAATTTTCTTTTTAACTTTGCAGAGCGTTGAGGTGACATTAGACGCACGACTTATTTTCATTGTTTAAGCAACTAAAAAAGACAGAACAAAGCGTATGTTTACAGTTATCAAGCGGATGGAGATCTCCGCATCACACAAACTGACTCTATCTTACCCAAGCAAATGCGAAAATTTGCATGGTCACAATTGGGTAATTACAGTGTATTGCCAAGCCGAAGAACTCGATGAAAACGGCATGGTGGTGGATTTCACCCATATCAAAAAGGCAGTCAAGGAGCGGCTGGACCATAAAAACCTGAACGACATTCTGCCATTCAACCCTACGGCAGAAAACATTGCCAGATGGATCTGCGGCCAGATCCGCAACTGCGTGAAGGTGGAAGTGAGAGAGTCGGAAGGAAACACCGTCATCTATGAAAAAGATTAACGAAATTTTCTACAGCCTTCAGGGAGAGGGATTCCATACGGGAACTCCCTCCGTGTTCGTCCGCTTTTCCGGCTGCAACTTAAAATGCGGATTCTGCGACACGGCGCACGAAAGCGGCAGCCTGATGACAGACGAAGAAATCGTTGAAGAAACAAACAAATACCCGTGCCGCACAGTCATCCTCACCGGAGGAGAACCGGGACTGTGGATTGACAAGAAGCTGCTGGACCTGCTCCATCAGGCGGGAAAATACATCTGCATCGAAACAAACGGAACCTGCAAGCTGCCGGAAAGCATCGACTGGGTGACTTGCTCGCCCAAGGAAGGCACCGAAATAAAGGCCGGACACATCGACGAAGTGAAAGTGGTCTACACCGGACAGGATGTGACGAAATACCTGAAGCTTCCGGCAAAGCACTATTTCCTTCAGCCTTGTTCATGCAGCAATACCCAACAGGTGATCGGCTACATCCTGGAACACCCCGAATGGAGATTGAGCCTCCAGACCCACAAGCTGGTCAATATCCAGTAAAAGCACTCACAGAAGACCGGAAGAGCTTCGGCAAAAACTCCATCTCCAGACTGAAGACATGCATCTCCAGACTGAAAACATAAATCTCTAGCCTGAAGACATACATCTCCAGGCTAGAGATAAAAATTTGCCCGGCAGAAACGGCATTATCCGGCAGTCCGCATCATTCCGGAAGTACAACCACGCCCAGTTTCTTCCTTCCGTCCATCTTCACGGCCAGAGGCTTTTCAAAACGCACCCAACGGATAAACTTCGTTTCCTCTACGGCAGGCATGCTGTCGAGTATCTGCTGGTTATAGATTCCGTCGTTGATATAGGCATTGATCGTAAAGTATCCCACACCGAAAGAAGTCAGGTTCTGGAAGAAATGTGTGCCCTGGCTGGGATCGACCCGATAGTTGGTCAGTCCGGCTTCAACAATGACACGGGCCGCCGAAATGTTCGGCCACTTCACCGGAATGCCGAGCCACGTATCACTGCTTCCCCAACGCCCCGGACCCACAAGCACATAATGCTTCCCTTCGTCAAGGAAACGGCGGTTCAGTTTCTCGATATCGTATGCAATCAGCTGGTTGTTGGATGCCGAATACCCCTCCGTCTTCACATAAATCACATCCTGAATGTCTTCCATTATTCCATGTCCCAGCGAATTCTCGCTCTTCAGCAACAGCCTTGAATCAGGAATAAGCGTAAGGTCTTCCTCCAGATCGGCTTTCACGTCCACCATCGGACGGATTTGCAGCATATAGAATGTGCCCGTCTTCGTCTTGGCATCGAAGTTCACCGCAAATTCAATCTCAACCGGCCTCCTCATCTCGCCCTGCCCGTATTTTTGAACAAGCTGCAGAATACGCGCCAGCGGGAACACATCGTGCTGGAGAATGTTGGCGAAAGTGATCAGCTTCCGTCCGCCCGGATAAAGCCCGTCGCGTATCACCATGTCATACGGATCATAAGTGGAAGCGATGAAATTGAGCGATCCGTCAGCCTCCGCATCCTTCACATGCAGCTTGAGCAGGTTGAATCCGTCGTCGAGCGAGAAATTCTGCCCCATATTCTTCAGGTCAAGCGCATAGAACCGTGTCTGCGTTTCACGCAGGGCTATCTCCATCTCGCTTGTCTGCAACACCTGCGTAGGATGATACGGACAAACGCGCAGAGTCAGTCCGCCGTCAACGATGTATTTTCCCAGACCGAGAGCCAGGCTTACGATTCCTTCTTCGGCCAGTTCATCGTTGATGGGATAATAATTGATGGAACGCGCCACCCCCGAAATAGCAGGATAATAACGGTCGCCGTACTGCGTCCCTACCACCTCCTGCAGAATGACTGCCATTTTCTCCTGATCGATGACATTGCTGGTTGCCTGCATGTAGGCCTTGCTGTCCTTATAATATACCGAAGCATATACTCCCTTGATGGCGTCGCTCAACATGCGGAGCATCTCATACTTGTCGTCCAGATACGGAATCATGTACGTAGAGTAGATGCCGGCAAAGGGCTGGTAGTGCGAATCTTCAAGCAGACTGGACGAACGGATGGCTATCGGCGCCTTCACCGCATCGAAAAACGTGAAGAAATCCTCCACAAGCCGGTCGGGCAGCTTCGCGCGGAGAAACGCCCGCAATATGGTTTCATCGTCGGCATCGCTCAGCGCCACCTGATAAAGCTGGTTCGTGTCCATGAACTCATCGAACACATCGGTACACAGCACCACCGTTTTTGGAATCATGACCGAAGCGTTTTCAAACTCGTCAAACTCGCTGTGGCGCTTCAGCAGATGGTCGATAAAGGCAAGGCCTCTCCCTTTTCCTCCGAGCGAGCCTTCACCGATGCGGGCAAAATTGGAATAACGGTCAAAGCGGTCGCGCTGGAACACAGCCACAACACCCTGATTCTTCATCTTGCGGTATTTCACGATCGCCTCAAAAATAATTTGGCGATGGGCATCGATGTCCTGCAAAGACTCCCACGTGATCTGCTTCAAGAACTCGGCCACCGGAAAAATGGCGCGCGAATACAGCCAGCGGGAAATATGATTGTGGCTGATATGGTAGAAGAAAGACTCGGCAGGAATGGAAAACAGCACATTCTGCAGCTCTTTCAAGTTATGCACACGCGCAACCTCTCTCATGGTTTTCGGGTCACGGAAAATGAAGTCACCGAAACCGAAATTCTGCGATACGGCCTCCCGAAGGTCGACGTCCATCTTTTTCGAGTTCTTGTCGATGAAGTGGGCATCCAGTTCGCTCACATACTTTCTGTTGTCTTCTTCCGACGACTCCAGGATAAGCGGAACAAACGGGTCGCGCTTCCGGATTTCGCGCAACAGCTGCACGCCGGCAAGCGGATCCTGTTCGCCCTGGTGCGGAAAGCGGGCGTCAGAAATCACCCCCAGCACATTGTTCTGGTATTTCTGGTACAGTGACCAGGCTTCTTCATACGAGCGCGCAAGCACAATTTTGGGACGTCCGCGCATGCGCAAGGTACGCTGATGGGCATTCAGAGCCTCCGTAGCAAAAAGCTGGCTCTGCTGGAGCACAAACTTATACAGATTGGGAAGAACAGACGAATAGAAACGGATCGAATCCTCCACCAGCAGAATCATCTGCACGCCCACTTCCTCTATGTCGCGCTCCAGGTTCATCTTGTCTTCTATCAGCTTGATGATAGACATGAGCAGGTCATTGTTTCCCAGCCAGCAGAACACGTACTGGAATATGCTCAGGTCTTCGTGTTCCATCCTTTCCCTTATGCCGTGTGAAAAAGGAGTAAGCACCACCAGCGGCATGTGCGGATACTTCTCACGGATTTTATGCGCAATGTCGAACGAGTCGCTGTTGTCCGACCCCGGCATGCAGATCACCAGATCGAACGTGGTTTCGTTGAGCTTCTCCCAAGCCTCCTCCAAAGCAGACACCTGGGTGAAGCGAGGCGGATAGCGCAAGCTCAGATTCATGTATTCGTTGAATATCTTCTCATCGATGCGTCCGTCATCTTCCAGCATGAAAGCATCGTAGGGATTGGCAACCAGCAGCACATTGAATATGCGCTTGGTCATCAAATTGGCAAACTGCGTATCCTTGAAATAAAGCTGGTTGAGCTTTATCCGTAAAGCGTTAAGCATGATATCTCTGATTTAAACGGTTAATAGACAAGCAAAATTCGGGATTTCGGACGACATTTGCAAATATTTTCAACGCCATCTCCGCAAGTATCATTTTATCATATTTTAATCGATTTTTCCAAGGAAACCACTTGCAGGAACCAGAAAGTTTCCTAACTTTGTAAAAGTGAAAGTTTCAAAATGTCACACCTTTAAAAATCTAATTATGGACATCAACAGAATTATGTCATCGCTGGAGGCCAAGCATCCAGGTGAATCCGAGTATTTGCAGGCTGTCAGAGAAGTGCTGCTCTCTATTGAAGATATCTACAACCAACATCCTGAATTTGAAAAAGCCAAAATCATCGAACGGCTGGTTGAACCCGACAGAATATTCACATTCCGCGTAACATGGGTGGACGACAAAGGCGAAGTGCAGACCAACCTGGGATACCGTGTACAGTTCAACAACGCCATCGGCCCGTACAAAGGCGGCATCCGCTTCCATGCGTCGGTCAACCTGTCTATCCTGAAATTCCTGGGATTCGAGCAGACTTTCAAGAACGCCCTGACATCGCTTCCTATGGGCGGAGGAAAGGGCGGGTCCGACTTCTCTCCGCGCGGAAAGAGCGATGCGGAAATCATGCGCTTCTGCCAGGCATATATCCTGGAGCTTTGGCGTCATCTGGGACCGAACATGGATGTGCCGGCAGGCGACATCGGCGTGGGCGGACGTGAGGTTGGCTACATGTTCGGCATGTACAAAAAACTGACCCGCGAATTTACGGGCACATTCACCGGAAAGGGACTCGAGTTCGGAGGTTCGCTGATACGTCCCGAAGCAACGGGATTCGGAGGACTGTACTTCGTAAAGCACATGCTTGACAAGAAAGGGATCGACATCAAAGGCAAGACCGTAGCCATATCAGGATTCGGAAACGTTGCGTGGGGAGCGGCAACAAAGGCAACCCAGCTCGGCGCAAAGGTCATCACAATCTCCGGCCCCGACGGTTATGTATACGACCCGGAAGGAATCAGCGGAGAAAAGATCGACTATATGCTTGAACTGCGGGCTTCGGGCAACGACATCGTAGCTCCGTTCGCCGAAAAATTCCCAAGCGCAACATTCGTGCCGGGGAAACGCCCGTGGGAAGTGAAAGCAGACATCGCTCTGCCCTGCGCCACCCAAAACGAACTGAACGGCGAAGACGCAGCCAACCTGATAAAGAACAATGTCATCTGCGTAGGTGAAATATCCAACATGGGCTGCACACCGGAAGCCATCGACGCCTTCATCGAACACAAGATGATGTATGCCCCGGGAAAAGCGGTCAATGCAGGAGGAGTAGCTACTTCAGGACTTGAGATGAGCCAGAATGCCATGCACATCAGTTGGTCGGCGCAGGAGGTTGACGAAAAACTGCACAACATCATGCACAACATCCACGAACAGTGCGTAAAATACGGTACGGAACCTGACGGGTATATCAACTACGTAAAAGGAGCCAATATCGCAGGATTCATGAAAGTGGCTCACGCCATGATGGCTCAAGGAATTGTTTAAAAACATAAAAGAGAAAAAAGAGGAAAAAAGATGTGCCGAGGGAGATTATAATTCTTATCTTTACGCACTTTTAAAAAATAATCTCGTTTAGTTGTATTTGTATTTTGTATTGTAGCTTGCGCTATCAGCCTGTGAAGGTCAAGATAGCGCATTTTTTTTCATACATCCCACATGAATCAGAAGCCGCAGCCCGAATGCTCCATGCTTGGCAAAGCCTGCGGCAGGCTTCCTCCGGAAAAAGATGAAGGGCACAAGCAGCCCGCATATGCATAAAACAAGGGCATATCTTCGCAAAAACATCCGCATGTTTCACCGAAGATATGCCCTTCTGTTTTAAAATCCAACAGATTCTCAGCCCTTGATAACGCCCAATTCTTTACCAACCTTGACAAATGCGGCAATCGCCTTATCCAAATGCTCGCGCTTGTGGCCGGCAGAAAGCTGTACGCGAATGCGCGCCTGGCCTTTCGGAACAACCGGATAATAGAAGCCCGTAACATAAATGCCTTCTTCCTGCATCCGGGCCGCGAAATCCTGCGACAATTTCGCATCATAAAGCATCACCGCGCAAATGGCGCTCTGCGTTGGCTTGATATCAAAACCGGCAGCCAGCATCTTGTCGCGGAAATAAGCAACGTTCTCCATCAGCCTGTCATGCAGTTCGTTGCTTTCCTTCAGCATGCGGAACATTTCCAGACTGGCTCCCACAATAGCGGGCGCAACCGAATTTGAGAACAGATACGGACGCGAACGCTGGCGCAGCATGTCAATGATTTCCTTACGGCCAGTAGTAAAGCCGCCCATCGCTCCTCCGAACGCCTTTCCCAAAGTTCCGGTAAAGATATCAACCCGTCCGTAAACGCCAAACTGTTCTGCCACTCCGTGTCCTGTAGGACCTACCACACCCGCAGAGTGCGACTCGTCGACCATTACCAGCGCATCGTACTTCTCCGCCAGATCACAGATCTTGTCCATCGGAGCCACATTGCCGTCCATCGAGAACACGCCGTCTGTGGCAATGATGCGGAAACGCTGCGCCTGAGCCTCCTGCAAGCAACGCTCCAGATCGGCCATGTCAGCGTTCGCATAACGATAACGCTTAGCCTTGCAGAGGCGAACGCCGTCAATGATAGACGCGTGGTTCAGAGAATCCGAAATAATGGCATCTTCATCGGTAAGCAACGGCTCGAACAAACCGCCGTTCGCATCAAAACAAGCTGCATACAGAATTGTATCTTCTGTGTGGAAATAATCAGAAATGGCAGCTTCCAGCTGTTTGTGCAGATCCTGCGTTCCGCAGATAAAACGCACAGACGACATGCCGTAACCGTGCGTATCCATGGCAGCTTTCGCCGCTTCGATCAGCCGCTTATTGTCTGAAAGTCCCAGATAATTATTCGCGCAGAAATTAAGGACATCTTCCCCAGCATTCACTTTGATGTCCGCTTTTTGAGGAGTGGTTATCACACGCTCGTTCTTGTACAATCCGGCTGCCTGAATATCGGCCAGCTCTTTTGTCAGAAATTCTTTAAAATTACCATACATATTAGCAGTGAATTAAGGTTCTTATTTCAAGTCAAAGATGGGACTTTTTTCTGAAAAAAGAAACAAAGCCTAAAGAAATAACACTTTTTCACGCTATTCTTCCCGCCAAATTGCTACTTTTGCCACCGTATAAATTCAACCATAAATAAAATGAAAAACATTTTGATAATAGGAGCTACCGGCCAAATAGGTTCGGAGCTTACCATGTTGCTCAGAAAGAATTATCAGGGAAATGTAGTAGCCGGTTACATCACCGGCGCGGAACCGAAGGGAGAACTTAAGGAGTCCGGTCCTTCGGCATTGGTAGACATCACTGATCCCCAACAAATAGCAGACGCGGTAGAACGGTTCAACATAGATACCATTTACAATCTGGCTGCTATCCTTTCTGCCGTAGCGGAAAAGAAGCCTCAACTGGCATGGAAAATCGGCTTGGGAGGCCTCTACAACACCCTGGAAATAGCGCGCGAAAAACATTGCGCGGTGTTTACGCCAAGTTCCATCGGTTCATTCGGCGGAGGAACTCCCAAAGACAAGACTCCACAGGACACCATCCAGCGTCCCAAAACCATGTATGGTGTAACCAAAGTAGCAGGAGAACTGCTGAGCGACTACTACTTTACACGCTTCGGGGTAGACACCCGTTCGGTCAGATTCCCGGGACTGATTTCGTATGTCACTCCTCCGGGAGGGGGCACAACCGATTATGCCGTAGACATTTATTATGCCGCTGCAAAAAAAGAGAAGTTTGTCTGCCCGATAGCGCAAAACACTTACATGGACATGATGTATATGCCCGACGCTCTGCGTGCCGCCATCGAAATAATGGAGGCCAATCCGGACAAACTCATCCACCGCAACTCGTTCAACATTGCATCAATGAGCTTCGAACCGGAAACCATTTACCGGAAAATTAAAGAATACCGTCCTGATTTTGAAATGGAATACCAGGTGGATCCGTTACGCCAAGCCATCGCCGACTCATGGCCAAACTCACTGGACGACACCTGCGCACGCGAAGAATGGGGATGGGCGCCCAAATACGACCTTGACGCAATGACACGCGACATGCTGGAAAAACTGGAAAAACGGTTCGGTTAATCCATTCTGTCCAGTTCATGCGGCAAGACGGAACATTCGGAATTCGCCGCAAATAAGACAAAGGCATGTATTAAACGGAGATTGAATTCTCGCTTAATACATGCCTTTTTGTTTTGCCGCCTCCAAGCGCATGGAAAGCAGCGTACAGCAAAAAAGAGGAACCTCATCGCTGAAATTCCTCTCCTCGGGGTGACTAGTGGGACTCGAACCCACGACATTCAGAACCACAATCTGACGCTCTAACCAACTGAACTATAGTCACCATGTTGGCAATAATAATGTTCTGCTAAAAGAAGGGTGACTAGTGGGACTCGAACCCACGACATTCAGAACCACAATCTGACGCTCTAACCAACTGAACTATAGTCACCATGTTGATTATCCTTCTAAAAGCGAGTGCAAAGGTAAAGATATTTTTTTAATCCGCAAACATTTCTCTCACTTTCTTTCAAAAAAGTATTCTTCCATACCTGTTGAGTGATCATGAAACAGACGGCGCACATTGTTCAGGAACAGCTCCATGTGGTTTTTCTCCGCTGCATTTACCTTTTCCTTATTTATATCCGAAGGGTAGACTGCAAAATTACGCTTCCCGCTCAAGACCGGGCGCGACGTCCACACAAACGAATAGCCGCTTCCGGCCAAACGTGTCTTTCCGTTCGCCTTCCTCAACAGCAGTTTAACAGCCATTCCCCCATCCGTATGCAACTGGCTCATGTTCGAAATAAAGTTGCCCAAAGAATAAACCACAACATGAGGCTTCTTGTCCGCCAGCGTATCCACAACCTCTACCGGCTGAACCACATGAGGATGCGAACCGATCACATGATCCACTCCCAGCTTCAACAGCCAGCGTGCCAGCTCACGGTCTGCGTTCTCCGGCAACAGCTTATACTCTATCCCCCAATGCATGCAAGCGATAATGGCATCCGGATTCATCCGACGGGCCTTGACTACATCCTGACGGATCTGCTTGCGGTCTATCAGGTTAACCATTCCGGGAGAAGGAACAGGAATCCCGTTTGTACCATACGTATAATTAAGGATTGCGATACGGAAACCTTTCTTTTCAATCAAAAGCGGATACCTGTCCGCCCGATCAAGCGAATCCCGATAGATGCCCGCATTCCACACTTTCAGCGAATCAAACACCCCGACAGTACGCTCCAGCCCTTTCTTCCCCCTGTCCAGGCAATGATTGTTTGCCGCAAGAAAGACATCAAACCCGGCGTCGCGCAAGGCAAACAGCCATTCGTCAGGAGCACTGAATGCCGGATAACCGGTGTACGGCTTACCTCCCAACGGAACTTCCAGATTCCCAACGGCGATATCAGCCTTCATGATTTCAGGGGAAACCTCAGCAAAACATCCGGAATAATCAAAGCTGCCGTCTTCACGGCGGGCCGCATCGAGCTGAGCCTGATGCTGCATCAAATCTCCGACAAACAGCAAAGACAACGTATCTGCCTGCTCTCCGGCAAAACAAGATGCTGACACTCCCCAACAGAAAAGTGCCAGCATCCTGCCCGCTACAGTTCTTTTCAGCTTCATAAAATCACCCGTAAATAGCCTTCTTTCCCGCAAGCAGCGTATTCTTCATCAACGACACGATAGTCATCGGTCCGACACCTCCCGGCACAGGAGTTATGAACGAACACTTGGCAGCCACCTCATCAAACTTCACATCTCCGGTCAGCTTGAAGCCCGACTTTTTAGTCGCATCAGGCACACGGGTTGTACCTACATCAATCACCACCGCCCCTTCTTTCACCATATCCGCTTTAACAAAATTGGGCTGCCCCATTGCAGCAATAATAATATCGGCTTCCCGACATTCTTCCACCAGATCTTTGCTGCGGCTATGGCACACGGTCACCGTGGCATCTCCGGGATAAGCCTTTTGCATCATCAGCATGGCCATAGGCTTTCCCACGATGTTGCTTCGCCCTAAAATCACACATTTCTTGCCCCGCGTTTCTATCTCGTACCGGCGAAGCAATTCAAGTATTCCATTCGGAGTGGCAGAAACATAACAGGGAAGCCCGATGGACAGCCGCCCTACATTAATAGGATGAAAGCCGTCGACGTCTTTCCGGTAATCAATGGCCTCGATTACTTTCTGTTCTGAAATATGTGCAGGCAAAGGAAGCTGCACAATAAATCCGTCAATATCCGGATCTTCATTCAACTCATGCACCTTTGCGAGCAACTCTTCTTCTGTCACATCCGATTCATACCGGATTAAAGAGGATTTGAACCCGCAAACTTCGCAGGCCTTCACCTTCGCAGCCACATACGTTTCGCTTCCTCCATCGTGCCCGACCAGCACTGCCGCCAGGTGGGGACGCTTGCCACCTTTGGCCACGATATCAGCGACCTCCGCTGCAATCTCCTGTTTCACTTGTTCGGAAACAGCTTTTCCGTCAATCAATACCATATCAATAATTTGTTTTAAGGATAAACTGAACTCATAGTTTTACAAAAATAGCAAATTAAAAGGTAAAAAGACATCTATTTATCGGATTTTATAGCATTTATCAGCAATAAAGAAGATTTATTCGGAATACAGCCCGATTAAAGACAAAAAAATATTAACTTTGCCACGAATATATGTTTATGCAGACTATCAGATTCTACATACTATCTGTCATGTTATCCGTCCTGATGCCTTTTTCCGGATACCAGGAAACACATGCGGCGCCGGGCAAAACCTTCACGGTGGTCATAGATGCCGGCCATGGCGGCCATGATCCGGGTGCGATCGGAAAACGAGGGAAGGAAAAAAACATCAATCTGAAAGTTGCCATGAAGCTTGGCAAACTGATAGAGAACAACTGCGCTGATACGAAAGTCATCTACACAAGAAACAGAGATGTGTTTGTCCCCCTGCACCGCCGCGCAGAAATCGCCAACAACGCCAAGGCGGACTTATTCATATCAATCCACACCAATTCGATCGCCTCGCGCAGCAGCCAGGTTTCAGGTGCAGAAACCTACACGCTGGGGCTTCACCGCACCGAAGAAAACCTGGAGGTGGCCAAGAAGGAGAACTCCGTCATTCTGATCGAGGACGACTACAAACAGCAATACGCCGGATTCAACCCGGGATCGTCGGAAAGCTATATCATTTTTGAATTCATGCAAGACAAGAACATGTCGCAAAGCGTTGACTTTGCCAAAATGATACAACGCCAGTTCAAGCAGGGAAAACGAATCGACAAGGGAGTGCACCAGGCTGGATTCCTTGTATTGCGCGCCACTTCAATGCCAAGCGTACTGGTTGAACTGGGATACATCACAAATCCCAATGAAGAATCGTATCTGTTGTCAGAAAACGGCAGCACAAACCTGGCCCAATGCATCTACAGGGCATTCAGGAACTACAAAGACGGGCACCGTCCGGACAACACGGACATAAAAAATGCAGAAACGCCCGTACAGAATGACATCGAGGAAACGGTTGCCGCTATTGAGCCGGAAACGACAAAGACCGCCAATAACAGCACTGTTTCAGAAAAGCCCGTGTTCAAAATACAGATACTCACATCAGGAAAAGTGCTTTCCGCCAAGAACCGGGCCTTCAAGGGACTGTCGCCTGTGAGCTACTACAAAGAAAATGGTCTGATAAAATACACTTACGGTGCAGACACAAACTATAACAGTATCCTCAAATTAAAACGGAACAAAGTCGACAGCAAATTTAAAGACGCCTTCATCATAGCGTTCAAAAACGGAAAGAAAATAAACGTGAATCAAGCCATCAAGGAATTCAAGAAAAACAAATAGAAACGAAGAAAGATGAGAAAAGAATTTAAAATCGGACTTGCCGGTATCGGCGCACTGCTGATATTGTTCTTCGGTATAAACTACCTGAAAGGAATCAGCATGTTCAAACCCGAAAGCTACTACAATGTGGAATTCGAGAATATCAACGGACTGTCATTGTCAAGCCCTGTCTTTGCAAACGGCTACCAGATCGGTATCGTGCGTGACATAAGCTACAATTACAAGAACCCGGGACATGTCGTTGTAGGCATAGAAGTGGAAGAAAATCTCCGCATTCCCCAAGGCAGCCAGGCTGAACTGGTAACAGAAATGCTGGGAACCGTAAAAATGAACATGAAGCTCAACCACGAGGCAACAGTATATGTAACTCCCGGAGATACCATAAAAGGAGTGGCAAATTCCGGCATTCTGGGAGCTGCTGAAGAAAACCTGCTCCCGCAGATCGAGAAAATGCTTCCCAAACTTGACTCCATCTTGACTTCTGTCAATGCTCTCCTTGGAGATCCCGCACTGAAAAAGACACTTCACAATGCAGAACAGTTAACGGCATCGCTCAATGCTACCAGCAACGACCTCCATCTGCTGATGAGCAAAGACATTCCCCAACTGACAAGCAATGTGAACGCCATCACCGAAAACCTGAAAGGAATCAGCGAAAACCTGAAAGATGTTGACTACGCCTCAACGTTCGTAAAGATAGATTCAACCCTGCAAAATGTCCGCCTGCTGACAGACAAGCTGAACCGCAAAGACAACTCGCTCGGGCTGCTTCTCAACGACGAAGCACTTTACAACAACCTGAACGCGACAACAGCCAATGCTGCAAGCCTGCTCAAAGACTTGCAAGAGCACCCCAAACGATATGTGCATTTCTCATTGTTCGGAAGAAAGGACAAATAATCTTCCCCAAAAGAAAACGGAAATGCTGTCCGGCCAGCTCAAGGACAGACAACGATCCGATAAAAAGAACACCCGCAAAGGCAGAAAACAACAGAATAAGAACCGTACCCTATTCTATGCTTCTGCCTTTGCAGATGTTAGACTTCCATATTCAAACGTATCTGTTTAGTGCCGAGAAGACTCCTGTACTGCTCCCGACATTCGCATGCCACAGCCATTTACGCGCGAATGCATCACCCGAAAAACGCCCGAAAGAAAACGCCGGATTTTTCTTTATATAGAAATATTCTAAATAGCACAGACATCCGCCGTGATAGATGTACAATAACATAAACCATTGATAACCAACAGATAGACAAACACACAAAGTTTCACGCAAGGTGGCAACCGAAACAAAACAAACATTTGAGTTTCAAACCCTTAGAATTTCACAAATCAGCATGTTGCATCTTTTTTCTTAACATAAATGTAACATCCTACTATTCAACCCATTAAAATAGGCTCCAAAAAAGCAAGAAAAAAGAGATTTGTTTTTCTAGAATTAGATTGCGAAATTTGCAAACGTAGAAATTTCGCTTTATCAATAACAAAGTAAGTATGATTGAACAGAACCAAGCCGAAGTGCTGTGGAACCGTTGCCTTGGATTCATCAAGGACAACATCAACAACGCGAAGGCTTTTGAAACATGGTTTGAGCCAACTGTCGGTCTGAAATACGAGAACAAGGCCCTGACAATCGGCATCCCCAGCCCGTTCTTCTATGAGTTCCTGGAAGAGCACTATGTGGGGTTGCTGCGTGCCGCCATATATAAAGAAATAGGCGAGGGCACCGAGCTGATGTATTCAATTCTGACAGACAAGACCAACCACATCACGGTCGATTTAAGAGGAGGTGACAGATCGCCTGCCCTCCCCAAGCAAAAGCCAATCCATGACGGCAACAAAACCCCTAATATCCTGCAGGAGCCAAGACCGCAGGATCTGGATCCGCATTTGAATCCGAACTATAACTTTGAGAATTTCATCAAAGGAAACAGCAATGAATTCTCCAGAGCTGTGGCAGAAACTGTTGCACAGAACCCGGCACGCACTTTCAATCCGCTGTTCATTTACGGACCGTCTGGAGTGGGTAAAACACATCTCATCAACGCCATTGGTACACGCATCAAGGAACTTTATCCCGAGAAGCGGGTGCTTTATGTATCTGCACACTTGTTTCAAGTGCAGTATACAGACTCCGTACGCACCAATCGGTTCAACGATTTCATCGGGTTTTATCAGACCATAGATGTTCTGATAATAGATGACATCCAAGAATTTGCGGGAGTTACCAAAACGCAAAACACATTCTTCCATATATTTAACCATCTCCATCAGACGGGAAAACAGCTTATCCTGACTTCCGACCGCGCACCGGTCATGCTGCAAGGAATGGAAGAACGCCTGCTTACGCGCTTCAAATGGGGACTGGTGGCCGAACTGGAGAAGCCGGACGTGGAGTTGAGAAAAAACATCCTCCGGAACAAGATCAAGCACGACGGCTTGAAGATACCGGAATCGGTCATATGCTACATTGCAGAGAATGTAAACGAAAGCGTACGCGAACTCGAAGGAATCGTCAACTCGCTCCTCGCCTATTCTATCCACCTGAAGCGGGAAATAGATTTGGATTTAGCTCAACGCATAGTACGGAAGGCTGTGCGCTGCGCCGAAAGCAAACCGTTGACTGTGGACAATATCATCGAAAAGGTATGCGAGCATTATAAAGTTGACCGCTCATCCATCTTCACAAAGACACGCAAGCGCGAAGTTGTGCAGGTACGGCAGGTAGCCATGTATCTGGCCAAGAAACATACAGAAACGTCTTCATCAAAGATAGGCCAGCTCATCGGAAACAAAGACCATGCAACGGTGTTGCATGCCTATAAGATTGTAAAAGGACAGGTAGATGTAGACAAGGCATTCAAAGCTGAAGTCGAAGAAATAGAGTCGAGCCTGCATACGAAATAAAGCGAATATCTCAACCAACTCAACGTAACAAAACCCGCAAAGCCTGCAGCAAGATCAGCTTTGCGGGTTTTATTATGCTCAGAATCCCTGTTTTTTAATGACCTCTATCAGATTTGCAGACATCGACTCATTATCAGACTTGGTGTAGCGGATATCGGTAAAAATCTGGGCCAAGGTTTCCGTATGATTGATTTCCACAAAATGCTTGTTTTCCGGAAGCGCTTCCTTGTATGCATAAATGTCGTCAATCATGGCCGGAGTGTAATCCTTATATGTTTCTTCATGAACAATGGCCCGCAAAGGCAGACGGTCCGGCTGGTCGGGATGTTCGTCGGGATACCCCACCGTAATGGTAGCCACAGGCATCACCAGTTTCGGCAGATTCAGAATCTGGATAATCCGGGCAGGATCGTAAATCGTTGTGCCCAAATAACAAATCCCCAGCCCCGACGCTTCGGCCAGCGTGCAGAAGTTCTGAGTTACCAGCAACGTATCGCTCGCCGCATTGATAAACGACATGAAGTTGTCATATCCGGGTTCTGCCTTACGCTGGCGGCACCACAGGCTGAAACGGTTGTAGTCGGCGCAGAAAGTCAGGACAACAGGAGCTGAAGTAACCATCGGCTGGTTGAAATGAGCCGGAGCAAGCTTTGCCTTCATCTCCGGATCACGGGTAACCACTACACTGTAGAGCTGCATGTTTCCCATTGTAGATGCCCTGAACGATTCTTCCAGCAGGCTGTCCAACAAGTCAGCGGGAATATCCTGTTCCGTATATTTTCGGATAGTACGTCTGTTTTTAATTGAATCCATAATAGTTCCATTTTGATCATACACTACCACAAAGATACAAAAAAAATGGAATAAAACACCCGTGGCCTAATTTTTATATTGAACAACCATTCAAAAGTAACAATTTATCATTTTTGACAACTTTACGAACAGGCAAAAATCATAACAGACTGAATATAAACGGATTAAAAAACAGTTTCTGAAAACTTCATATTTTGTTGACAACTTCTTCTGGATTTATTTTGCAATTCAAAAAAACATCTTTAGCTTTGCACCCACTATCCTTTGTTATCTGTAAGGCAGAATTTCTACAAATGCTTTAGAAAAATATTTATTATATCAACCATAAACAACCGTGGAAAAAAAAACGTATAGCTACGATGAAGCGTATAACGCAACATTGGAGTATTTTAAAGGGGACGAACTTGCCGCACGCGTTTGGGTAAACAAATATGCGGTAAAGGATTCGTTCGGGAACATCTATGAAAGGACGCCTGCTGACATGCATTGGCGTATTGCTAACGAAGTGGCAAGAATTGAAGCGAAGTATCCGAATGCGCTCAGTTCGGAGGAGCTTTTTGACCTGATGGATCATTTCAAGTACATCATTCCCCAAGGAAGCCCGATGACCGGAATAGGAAATGACTTCCAGGTGGCTTCGCTCTCCAATTGCTTTGTTATCGGACTGGATGGACCGGCCGATTCGTATGGAGCAATCATACGGATCGACGAAGAACAGGTGCAACTGATGAAACGCCGCGGAGGTGTAGGACACGACTTGTCCCACATCCGTCCCAAAGGCTCGCCCGTGAAGAATTCGGCACTCACGTCCACCGGACTTGTTCCATTCATGGAAAGGTATTCCAATTCCACGCGCGAAGTCGCCCAGGACGGACGCCGGGGAGCGTTGATGCTGACCGTATCCATCAAACATCCGGATTCGGAATCATTCATCGACGCCAAAATGACGGAAGGGAAAGTAACCGGCGCAAACGTATCCGTAAGAATCGACGACGATTTCATGAAGGCAGCCATCGAGGAGCGTCCCTACATGCAGCAATACCCGATAGATTCGGACAAGCCAATGGTTTCAAAAGAAATCAACGCCAGCGCAGTGTGGAAAAAGATTGTACACAATGCCTGGAAGTCGGCAGAACCGGGCGTATTGTTCTGGGACACCATCATACGCGAATCCGTGCCCGACTGCTATGCAGACCTTGGATTCCGCACCATCTCAACCAATCCGTGCGGAGAGATTCCCTTGTGCCCGTATGATTCCTGCCGGCTCCTGGCCATCAACCTCTACTCGTATGTCGTAAACCCGTTCACCCCGGAAGCTTATTTCGACTTCGAGCTGTTCAAGAAACATGTTGCGCTGGCCCAGCGTATCATGGACGACATCATCGACCTTGAACTTGAAAAGATCGAGCGCATTCTCGAAAAGATCGACGCCGATCCGGAAAGCGAAGAAATCAAGGGAACCGAACGCCACTTGTGGGAGAAAATATACCATAAATCCGGGCTGGGACGCCGCACGGGTGTAGGAATCACTGCCGAAGGCGACATGCTGGCAGCCATGGGGCTGAGATACGGCACCGAAGAAGCTACCGAATTTTCAGAACAGGTGCACAAGACCGTTGCGATTGAAGCCTACCGCTCTTCAGTCAACATGGCAAAAGAACGCGGAGCGTTCAAAATCTACGACACCGAACGCGAAAAGAACAACCCGTTTGTGAACCGCATCAAGGAAGCCGACCCGGAACTGTATGAAGAGATGGCGAAATACGGACGACGCAACATCGCGTGCCTCACCATCGCTCCGACAGGAACAACCAGCCTGATGACACAAACCACATCGGGCATAGAACCCGTATTCATGCCTGTATACAAACGGCGCCGCAAAGTGAACCCGAACGATGCCAATGTACACATCGACTTCGTTGACGAAACGGGCGACGCTTTTGAAGAATACATTGTGTTCCACCACAAGTTCCTCACCTGGATGAAAGCGAACGGATACGACCCCGACAAGCGGTACACGCAAGAAGAAATCGACGAGCTTGTAACCAAGTCACCCTATTACAAGGCTACCTCAAACGATGTAGACTGGCTGATGAAGGTGAAAATGCAGGGACGCATCCAGAAATGGGTAGACCATTCCATCAGCGTCACCATCAACCTGCCGAACAATGTAGACGAGGATCTCGTAAACCGCCTTTATGTGGAAGCATGGAAGTCTGGCTGCAAAGGATGCACCGTTTACCGCGACGGCTCTCGTGCAGGCGTGCTGATCTCGGCACAGAAGGACAAAAAGAAGGAAAAGGAAGAAGAATGCTGGTGCAAACCGCCTCAGGTTGTAGAAGTGCGCCCGAAAGTGCTCGAAGCCGATGTGGTGCGCTTCCAGAACAACAAAGAGAAATGGGTTGCTTTTGTGGGACTGCTCGACGGGCATCCTTACGAAATCTTCACCGGCCTGCAGGACGATGAGGAAGGAATCCTGCTCCCCAAATCTGTCACACACGGACGGATCATCAAGAACTATGATGAAGCGGGCATAAAACACTATGACTTCCAGTTCGAAAACAAGCGCGGCTACAAGATGACCGTAGAAGGCTTGTCGGAGAAGTTCAACAAAGAATACTGGAACTACGCCAAGCTGATCTCGGGAGTCCTGCGCTGGAGAATGCCGATCGAGCAGGTCATCAAGCTGGTAAGCTCGTTGCAGTTTGACAACGAGAACATCAACACCTGGAAGAGCGGCGTTGAACGCGCACTCAAGAAATATGTGATTGACGGCACGGAAGCCAAGGGCATCAAATGCCCGAACTGCGGACACGAAACGCTTGTCTACCAGGAAGGGTGCCTCATCTGCAAAACCTGCGGCTCATCACGCTGCGGATAAATACTGATCTACAATGAATAACGGCACGAACAGCATAAGGCCTGCAGGAAAACAGACGGCATGCGGTTCGTGCCTTCATTTTATGCATACATGAAAGCAACTGAGATGTACATACGGCTGAACGGACTGAAAATTTTCGCCTACCACGGCGTCCTGCCGCAGGAAAACAAAGTGGGAGCCGAATACACAATCAACCTGAGGCTGAAGACTGACTTCGCCCATGCGGCCGAAACAGACAGGCTGGAGGGCACCGTAAGCTATGCGGAGGTGTTCCAGGCCGTTAAAGACGAGATGAAGATACCGTCAAAGCTTCTCGAACATGCAGCCCGCCGGATAGCGGAACGCATCCTGAAGGATTTCCCGACGGTTATGGAGGTAAAAATCAGCCTCTACAAGCAAAACCCGCCGATGGGAGCGGAATGCACAGACATCGGAGTTGAATCAACATACACAAAAGACTGACCTTATGAAAAGACTTGCCATATTTGACCTCGACGGCACATTGCTGGATACAATAGCTGATCTGGCAGCAGCCACGAACCATGCGCTATCGCAATTCGGATATCCCACACATACAACCGACGAATACCGCTTTTTTGTGGGAAACGGTATAAACAAACTTTTTGAAAGGGCATTGCCGGAAGGGGAAAAATCCCAACAGAACGTCCTGAAAATACGCGGGAGCTTCATTCCTTATTACAATATGCACAACGCAGACCTGAGCCGTCCGTATCCGGGAATCGAAGCGCTGCTCGGCACGCTCCAGCAAAACGGGATGCAGCTTGCCGTAGCTTCCAACAAATATCAGGAAGCCACAACCAAACTCATCCGGCAATATTTCCCCTCCGTACGGTTTACGGCTGTATTCGGCCAGCGCGAAGGAGTTCCCTCCAAGCCAGACCCGCAGGTCATCAATGAAATCATCAGACTCGCCAACGTCAAGAAAGAAGAAACGGTGTATGCGGGAGATTCATGCGTAGACATGCAGACGGGCAAAAATGCCGGCGTCACAACCATTGGAGTGAGCTGGGGATTCAGACCGCGCGCCGAGCTGGAAGCATACAGCCCCGACCTGATAGCTGACAGATGCGAAGACATCCTGCGGTTTCTGCAACAGGAGTGAAACGAAAAAAAGACATTCAGCAAATGACTCTGAATGTCTTTAACCATCTGTAGCGGGACCCGGGATATTCCATTTCCTCTCAATTTGTGCAATTCTTATGCAAATGGCTGCCTTAAGTCTGTTTCATTTATACTCCAAGCACTATATTCGCATCAATATTGAGTTTTCTGCTAATATCACGGGCAACTTTCAATGTAGGCTCGCAACGACCTGTCAAGTAGTCGCTGACACGTGAAGGGCTTACGCCAAGAAGTTCCGAGAGTTTAGCCTGATTGATACCCATTTCATACATACGGAGCTTTATCATATCTACCAAAGAGGGAAGCTTTATCGGATAATGCTCATCTTCATACTCCGACACAAGTTCGGACAACAAATCAAGCTCTATCAGATTCTTATCCGTCACTGGTGTATTGTCATCAGTCAATGGCAGAAGTTCTTCAATTCTTTCCATTGCCGCCTCATAAGCCGTTTCATTCTGAATCTTTGCCATACTATATATTTTTTGCATCTACCAAATCATACTCGGCATGAGTACCGATAAATCGAATCAATACCGTTTTTATCGTAAACTTAACGACCACTATCAGACGATGATTGTTCCCTCTGATATTGAACACATAATGCTGGTTGCCGACACTATCCACGTTATTAAACATTCGTTTCATGTCTGCAAAGCAAGTCCACTCGGCCTTCTTCACTTTCTGAAACCAGTCTTCAAGAGCTGTTTCCGCATCAGGGTGCTCCGTGTAATATTCAATAATCTTGCTTCTCGCTATAATTCTCATGCCTCCCGCCATTTACGCAAAAGTATATATTAAATTCCTAAATACAAAATTTTCTATTGGATTTTAGAACAGGACCATTCATAATCTTCAAACGCTGCATGAGTAAAAGCAAAGAAAGGGATTTTCGAGGCAACTTATTCTCCGAATTTACCGACCACTGAGTTTCAAGACTGTAAGGGTCAACTTTTGCACAAGGAGCTATATGAACAAAAAAAGACATTTAAGAAACAACCTTTCTTAAATGCCTCATATCCAATTTTCTATATTCTGTAGCGGGACCCGGGATTGAACCGGGGACCTCATGATTATGAATCATGCGCTCTAACCAGCTGAGCTATCCCGCCATCATAAAAAAACCGCCAGGCGTGGAAGCCACCCAACGGCTTATCTTTTAAAAGTAGCGGGACCCGGGATTGAACCGGGGACCTCATGATTATGAATCATGCGCTCTAACCAGCTGAGCTATCCCGCCATCTTCCTGATTGCGGGTGCAAAGGTAAGCTAAGTTTTTCAATTACGCAAGTCTATGCCCATATTTTTTCAGCCGAATCCATAGAATGTGCTTTCCGATTCCAAAAATATACACTACAACAACCATTTTCGCTTGCACGTTCAAGATTTTCTTGATAACTTGCCAAAGCGTTTCTCCAAGACATGCATTTTGAATTTATCGTGTGCTGATTTGGGATGAGTTTTTGAGGCATTTCCGTTTGTGTGATGAGGATGACAGCGGGCTGTCTGACGAGTGAAAGCGGGGAAACAGACCGGAAACAAACGCAAAAGGGGAGGATAAAAATACTGAATCGGAAAATTTAAACGAACTAAAACAACCAACAACTTTAAATTTAAGAATGACAATGAAACGGGTTTATGCTTTTAACTTCATATTGCTTTGCTTGTTTACAGCCGTTTCGGCCGCGTCACCGGTTAAGGGCCTGCTGGAACGAGTGTCACCGGGTTCTTCCGGCAAATTCATCATTGAACAGGTGGCTTCTGCCAGCGACTTCTTCGAGCTGGACCAGAAGGGTGAGAAAGTGGTCATACGCGGCAACAACCCGGTCAGCATCGCCACGGGAATAAACTGGTATCTGAAATATCATGCAGGGGTGCATTTGTCGTGGAACAATATGAGCGCCCAGCTCCCCGCTGTATTGCCGGCCGTGCCGCACAAAGAGCGTCATGAAACCGCCAACACGTTTCGCTACGACTTCAATTATTGCACTTTTTCATACACAATGGCATTTTGGGACTGGAAACGTTGGGAGAAAGAGATAGACTGGATGGCACTCCACGGCATCAACCTTTCGCTGGCGCTGGTGGGTGCAGACGCCGTGTGGCGCAACGTATTGTTCAAGCTGGGCTACTCGAAAGAAGAGGCAAACGAGTTCATTGCCGGCCCGGGCTTCCAGGCATGGTGGCTGATGAATAACCTCGAAGGATGGGGAGGACCGAACACCGACTCCTGGTATGAAAGCCGCATAGCCTTGCAAAAGAAGATACTGAAACGCATGCACGAATATGGTATCCAGCCGATTCTGCCGGGCTATTCGGGCATGCTTCCCCATAACGCCAGGGAGAAGCTGGGCGTAAACGTGACTGATCCCGGCACTTGGAACGGTTACAACCGTCCCGCATTCCTGCAACCCACCGACGAACGTTTTCAGGAGATAGCAGAACTCTACTACAAGGAAATGAACCGCCTGTTCGGCAAGGCAGACTACTACAGCATGGATCCTTTTCACGAAGGCGGAAAGGTGGCAGGAGTAGATCTGGACGCTGCCGGACAAGCCATCTGGAAGGCTATGAAGAAGAACAACCCCAACGCTACCTGGGTAATACAGGCATGGGGAGCAAATCCACGGCCGCAAATGATAAAGAACATACCGAAGGGTGACCTCATCGTGCTCGACCTCTACTCCGAAAGCCGCCCGCAATGGGGTGATCCCGAATCCACCTGGTACCGGAAAAACGGTTTCGACGGGCACCAATGGCTCTACTGCATGCTGCTGAACTATGGCGGAAATGTGGGACTCCACGGCAAGATGCAGCATGTCATCGACGAGTACTACAAAGCCGCGGAAAGTCCTTTTGGAAATTCGCTGAAAGGAGTAGGCATTACCATGGAAGGCACGGAAAACAATCCGGTGATGTACGAGCTGCTGTGCGAACTGCCTTGGCGCCCGGCCAGATTCTCGAAAGACGAATGGCTGAAAGGCTATGTTTCGGCCCGCTACGGAAAGTTCTCGCCGCGCCTCTGGGAGGCCTGGGTGCTGCTCGGAAACTCCATCTACAACTGCCCTGCCCGCTCCACCCAGCAAGGCACACACGAATCCGTTTTCTGTGCCCGCCCCTCGCTGAAGGTATATCAAGTTTCTTCGTGGTCAGAAATGTCCGACTACTACAATCCGCTTGAAGTAATCCGTGCGGCAAGCATGTTTGTGGAAGAGGCAGACCGGTTTAAAGGCAACAACAACTTTGAGTATGACTTGATTGATGTTGTGCGCCAGGCCGTCGCCGAAAAAGGCAGACTGATTTACAAAGTGGTAAGAGCCGCGTATGAGGCAAGAGATCCGAAGCTGCTCAAACAGGCTTCCGACCGTTTTCTCGAACTCCTTCTGGCGCAGGACCGCCTGCTCGCCACCCGCCCCGAATTCAAGGTAGGCAGCTGGATAGAACAGGCGCGCAGTTTAGGACACACCGGCGCAGAAAAAGATTGGCTGGAATGGAACGCGCGCGTGCAGATTACCACCTGGGGCAACCGCCATGCCGCAAACGAAGGAGGGCTGCGCGACTATGCCCACCGGGAATGGAACGGCCTGCTGAAAGACTTTTATTATCTGCGCTGGAAAACCTGGCTCGACCGCCTGAGCCAGCTTCCTGATGAAGACCCTGCCGCATCCATCGACTATTATGGACTGGAAGAAGCGTGGACCTTGCAACACAACACCTACCCGTCAGCCCAAGAGAGCGATTGCGTGGAAACGGCGAAGATCATATTCGGAAAATTGAATTAAGCCATAATGTTCCGACGCCCTGAAAAAGGGTGTACGGACAATCATCCAGCCTGAAGCATGCTTTTGCGAAGCTCCGGCTGGATTCAAAGAGCAAGCGCCCTTATCAGAAATGTTTTTCAACTTTCAAATTGGCCGTACTGACCTTGCTATTGCCTTGTTGCGTGCAATCAAACACATCAGTTTCTCCCTCCACACGCAACCGGCTGCCGGCTCCTGCCGATACTTGCAAGTACTTTGTCTTTACGTTCACCCTGCCCTTTGATCCTGAAGCCAGAGAAAGGCTTAACGAATCCACTGCAAACGGCTGGTCTGCAATCAGCTCAGAATATATCATGCTGATGCGGCGAACGTCATTCGTATAGATGTGCACCACATCTTTCGGCATCGGCCCGCTTGCGTCTTTGAGGGTGAACGACAAGGTTCCGTCTTTCATCTCCTGAATCCCCAGATCCGGATTTTCCACCTCTACGCGAAACGTGTCCGACGGAATAAGCACGACCTTGTATCCGGCAAAGTAAAAATTCCTTGCAGGTTCTTCTGCATGGCCCAACAGACAAAAGCCGAGTCCTGCCAATAATAACGCCGTCTTCTTCATCTTGTTATGTATTTCAATTATCATTTACTTTCAAAAAGCAACAAGGCTGCTTTCATGCATTTCTAAATGCAAGCATAGCAATTGTAAAACTAATGCATTTTACCGACAAAATCAAACGAATATACCGCAAAACAAAACATTTAGCATACATTTGCACGCCAAAAGCGGAGCATTCCGCCGGAATGAAAAACGGAAAAGCAGGGCGCATTTTACTCCTTCCGAAAAATAAGCCGTCATCCTGTCCAACGTTTCCCATCATCTTGATTAAAATGAGCCGTTATCTCAACCGACTTTACGGGTCAAAAAACAAGCCGCTTTAACCCGGCCTTTACTCCATCCGCCAGCAACGAGAAAAAAATAAAGCGATTCGCTATGCGGTACGGAAAAAAATACTTTAATTTGCCGCCATTACATAAAACCAAAGAAAAACACCATGAAACGAAAAATACATATCGAGTATCCGCTAAACCCTTCATCGGGAACAATCATATGGAATGCCATCAGCACACCGGCAGGACTTGAACGCTGGTTTGCCGACAAGGTGACGCGCACAGACAAGAAATTCACCTTCCAGTGGGGAAAGACAGAAACAAGAGAGGCAGAGGTGGTGAACTACAGATCGGAATATTTCATCCGCTTCCACTGGCTCGATGAAGAAAAAGCCAAGACGTACTTTGAATTCAAGATACACTACAACGAACTGACCACCGACCACGTGCTCGAAGTGACCGACTTTGCAGACCCCGAAGAGGAAGACGACACGCGCGAGCTATGGGACTCGCAGATCGAAACGCTGCGGAGAGTTTTCGGACTATAAACCTAAAATTTCACAAAACATTGTTTCCGTGTCTGTTTTTTATGCTACTTTTGCACCTTGATAATACACGAAACTTAGGATGCTACGCATAAAGAAACTCGACATATTTGTTCTCAAGAGCTTTCTGCTGCTCTTCGCCGGAACATTCTTCATCTGCCTGTTCATCTTCATGATGCAGTTCCTCTGGAGATACGTTGACGAACTGGTGGGGAAAGGACTGGAAATGAACGTGCTTGCGCAATTCTTTTTTCTGTCGGCGCTGACGCTGATACCTCTGTCGCTTCCGCTGGCCATTCTGCTGGCGGCGCTGATGACATTCGGAAACTTCGGCGAACGATACGAACTGCTTTCCATGAAGGCGGCGGGCATCCCGCTGCTGCGCATCATGCGTCCCGTGGTGCTCTTCTGCCTCTTCCTGGGCGTGCTTTCTTTCTTTTTCCAGAATGTGGTGGGGCCGAAAGCCCAGAAAGAACTGTGGACGCTCCTGGTATCCATGAAACAGAAGTCGCCCGAAGTGGACATTCCTGAAGGGGTTTTCTACAGCGACATCGAAGGCTACAACATTTACGTGAAGCACAAAGACCGCAAAACCGGAATGCTGAAAGACGTGCTCATCTACAACTTTTCCGACGGATTCGAAAACGCGCACATCATCTGGGCGGAAGAGGGAAAGCTGGAACTGACGGCCGACAAGAAGCACCTCTTCCTGCATCTCTACAACGGAGAACAATTTGAAAACCTCCGCTCGCAGTCGGTCATCTCCAGAAACGTGCCGTACAGAAGAGAAACCTTCAAGGAAAAGCATACGCTCATCGCTTTCGACACGAACTTTGAAATGGTGGACGGAAACTTCCTGAACCAGCGCTCGGACATCAAGAACATGAGGGAAATATCGCTGGCCATCGACTCGCTCAGCATGTATGCCGACAGCGTGGGACGTTCGCTCTACAAGGAGGCCATGGACCGCACATACAAAGAGCCTCCGCTGACTGCAAGGGATTCGACCAGGCTGGCCGAACAGAAGATTACGCACATCAACACCGACAGCATATTCAACAGCCTGACCGCAGCGCAGAAATACAAGACACTGAACTCAACCAGAAGCCGCGTGGCGTCGCTCGCCTCCGAATGGTCGCTGAAGAGCTTCACCACGCAGGATGTGGACGGACGGATCAGAGGACACCGCTCTGACTGGCACAAAAAGATAACCCTGTCGCTGGCATGCATCATCTTCTTCTTTATCGGAGCGCCGCTGGGCGCCATCATACGGAAGGGGGGACTGGGAATGCCGGTCGTCATTTCCGTGCTGATATTCGTGCTCTACTACATCATCGACTCAGGAGCCACGCGCGTGGCGAAGAGCGGCGAAATGAACATCGTGCTGGGAACATGGATGAGCACAGTCGTCCTGGCTCCGCTGGGCGGATTCCTCACCTACAAATCAAACAAAGACTCCGTGGTGTTCAATATCGACGTATACGCGGCATTCTTCCGCAAGGTGTTCGGCATCCGGGTGTCGCGGCACATCTTCAAGAAAGAAGTCATCATCCAGACGCCCGACTATGCAGAAGACATCAGCAAACTGGAAAAAGTCAGTGCAGAATGTGCAGACTATGCCGCAACCCACAAGCTGCTCGGACCACCGAACTACTACCGGATTTTCACCAACAACACGCCCGACGATGCCATAGCAGGCATCAGCAGGCAGATCGAGGAGCTGGTGGAAGAACTCTCAAACTCAACGGACACGGTGCTGCTGAACATGATGAACAATTATCCGTTCCTCTCTGTTAAAGCCCACAAGAGCCTGTTCGACAACCGCTGGCTCAACATGCTGTGCGGAGTGGTCGTTCCGGCCGGACTGCTGCTCTGGCTGAACATCTGGCGATACAGGGTGCGCCTCGACAAAGACCTGAAGGTCATCATCAAGACAAACAAGGATATCCAGGAAAGAATCAGACAGAAACTATTATAAAAACATATATCAGTTCAATTATGGAAAAAGTGAAACTCAACACAATTGAAGAGGCAATAGAAGATTTCCGGAAGGGCGAATTCATCATCATCGTTGATGACGAAGACCGCGAAAACGAAGGCGATCTGGTAATTGCCGCCGAAAAGGTAACTCCCGAAAAAATCAACTTCATGCTGAAACATGCCAGAGGGGTGCTGTGCGCTCCGATTACCATATCACGCTGCAAAGAGCTCGACCTGCCTCATCAGGTGACGAACAACACTTCCGTGCTGGGAACTCCGTTCACCATCACCATCGACAAGCTGGACGGATGCACCACTGGGGTTTCGGCAGCCGACCGGGCAGCCACAATCAAGGCTTTGGCTGATCCGGACTCCACCCCGGAAACATTCGGACGACCGGGACACATCAATCCGCTCTATGCGCAAGACAAGGGTGTACTCCGCCGCGCCGGACATACCGAAGCCTGTGTAGACATGGCACGCCTGGCAGGACTGTATCCGGCCGCCGCACTGATGGAAGTGATGAACGAGGACGGAACAATGGCACGCCTGCCGGAACTCAAGCAGATGGCAGACGAATACGGATTCAAGCTGATATCCATAGCCGACCTGATCGCCTACCGGCTGAAGCAGGAGTCGCTGGTAGAAAAGGGAGTGGAAGTGGACATGCCAACCGCCTACGGACATTTCCGCCTGATTCCTTTCAAGCAGAAGAGCAACGGCCTGGAACATGTGGCTCTCATCAAGGGAACATTCGGCCCCGACGAACCGGTGCTGGTGCGCGTGCACTCTTCCTGCGCCACAGGCGACATCTTCGGTTCCATGCGCTGCGACTGCGGAGAACAGCTTCACAAAGCCATGCAGCAGATCGAAAAAGAAGGCAAGGGAGCTGTCATCTACCTGAACCAGGAAGGAAGGGGCATCGGACTGATGGAAAAGATGAAAGCGTACAAGCTGCAGGAAGAAGGAATGGACACGGTGGATGCCAACATTTGCCTCGGACATCAGGCCGACGAGCGTGACTACGGGGTGGGCGCTCAGATTCTCCGCGAAATCGGAATCCACAAAATGCGGCTGCTCACCAACAATCCGGTGAAGCGTGTCGGGCTGGAGGCCTACGGACTGGAGATCATAGAGAACGTTCCGATCGAAGTGACGCCGAATCCTTTCAACGAGCGGTACCTCCATACCAAAAAAGACCGGATGGGACATACGCTCCATTTCAACAAATAAAAAAACATCTAACCAACAACTTTCAATATGGAAACAAACAATTTAGTGAAAAGCATAGCGAACAGGACAGCCCAGACCGCCCTGTTCCGCAGCGTATACGTATGGATGACACTGGCTCTGGCCATCACCGGCTTTGTGGCGCTTTATGTAGCCAAATCCTACACACTGATCAACGCAATGGCACAGAACTCCATGATGTTCTGGATTCTCCTCATCGCAGAAGTGGGACTGGTCATGTTTCTTTCGGCACGCATCCACCGCATCAGCTTCACAACGGCAACCATCCTGTTCATCCTCTATTCTGTGCTGAACGGTGTCACCATGTCGGTTCTGTTCATGGTCTATACCATGAGCTCGATTGCCACGACCTTCTTCGTGACGGCCGGCACGTTCGGAGCTACAGCCCTTTACGGCTATGTCACCAAAAAAGACCTGACCCGCATCGGAAGCCTGTGCATCATGGGAGTTATCGGACTGATCATCGCTTCGCTGGTCAACCTTTTCCTGCAAAACTCCATGATGGATCTTGTCATCTCGTATATCGGCGTGCTGCTCTTCGTCGGACTGACCGCCTACGACTCGCAGAAGATCAAGCAGCTTTTGTCGGGAGATGACGTGGAAGTGAACGAAACCACACAGAAAATAGCGCTGATGGGGTCGCTCACCCTGTATCTGGACTTCATCAACCTGTTCATCTACCTGCTCAGAATACTCGGCGACAGGAAATAACGTCTTTCATAAGCTAATTTCTTTCATATATCCAAGAAATTAGCTTATTTTGCAAAGAAATCCAACTTTAAACATCATAAGGAAAAATGAACCAACTTTCAGATCGTCTGAACAGCCTGTCGCCGTCGGCTACACTGGCTATGTCACAAAAAAGTAGTGAACTGAAAGCTCAGGGCGTTGATGTGATTAACCTGAGCGTAGGAGAACCGGACTTCAACACGCCGGACCATATCAAGGAAGCCGCAAAGAAGGCTATTGATGAAAACTATTCACGCTATTCTCCCGTTGCCGGATATCCGGCTCTGCGGAACGCAATCGTTGAAAAACTGAAAAAGGAAAACGGTCTGGAATATACAGCCGCACAAATCAGTTGCGCCAACGGAGCAAAACAGTCCGTATGCAACACCATCCTCGCACTGGTCAACAAGGGAGATGAAGTGATCGTCCCCGCTCCTTTCTGGGTTAGCTATCCGGAAATGGTAAAACTGGCCGAAGGAACGCCTGTCATTGTGCGCGCCGGTATCGAGCAGGACTTTAAAATAACTCCGGCACAGCTCGAAGCGGCCATCACGCCGAAAACGCGCGCGCTGATTCTCTGCTCTCCGTCGAACCCTACCGGATCGGTATACAGCAAAGAAGAACTGGCAGGACTGGCAGAGGTGCTGGCCAAACACGAACGTGTCATCGTCATCGCTGACGAAATCTACGAGCATATCAACTACATCGGCAAGCACGAAAGCATTGCGCAGTTCCCGGCCATCAAAGACCGGGTGGTCATCGTAAACGGCGTTTCTAAGGCTTATGCCATGACCGGCTGGCGTATCGGATTCATCGCCGCTCCGGAATGGATCGTGAAAGGAGTAAACAAGCTGCAGGGACAGTACACCTCCGGCCCGTGCTCCGTATCTCAGAAAGCCGCTGAAGCTGCCTATACCGGCACACAGGAGCCCGTAGAAGAAATGCGCAAGGCATTCGAACGCCGCCGCGACCTGATTGTCAAGCTGGCAAAAGAAATTCCGGGATTTGAAGTGAACGTGCCGCAGGGAGCTTTCTACCTGTTCCCGAAATGCGACTCCTTCTTCGGAAAGAAAGACGGCGACCGTGTTGTCAGCAATGCGGAAGACCTGGCCATGTATCTGCTCGAAGTGGGCCACGTGGCCTGCGTGGGAGGAACTTCATTCGGAGCTCCCGAGTGCATCCGCATGAGCTATGCCACATCCGACGAGAACATCGTTGAAGCGATGCGCCGCATCAAGGAAACATTGGCACGCTTGAAATAAACATGCCATAACTTTATTTTCACCACAGAAAGCCGGAACGCATGTTTTATGCTTTCTGTGGTGTTTTTTGTGTATACCTTCGTCAAATTTCACATGAAATCTGAAAACTTATTCCACCTCCTTGCCATCGTGACGGTGTGCATCTGGGGTACCACATTCGTATCTTCCAAAATTCTGATCAGTTCAGGACTTCCTCCCGCAGAAATATTCCTCTACCGCTTTCTGATAGCGTACATATGCCTGCTGGCCATTTCGCACAAGAAATTCATGGCCAACAGCCTGCGCGACGAACTGTTTCTGCTTCTGGCTGGTCTTTTCGGAGGATCGCTTTATTTCATCACCGAAAACACGGCGCTGGAAATCACCCAGGCCTCAAACGTGTCGCTGCTGGTGTGCACGACACCCGTATTCACCCAGCTGCTTTCCCGGCTGTTCTACAAGGAGAAATTCAGAAGATTCTTTCTGCCCGGCACGGTCATCGCTCTGACCGGTGTGGCACTTATCGTATGCAACGGAAACGAAACGTTCGAATTCAACCTGTCCGGCGACCTGCTGACACTTGCCGCCGCCGTTTCGTGGGCCTTATACTGCATGGTGCTCCGGCGATTGGGAAGCGCTTATCCCACACTCTTCATCACCCGGAAAGTGTTTTTCTATGGCATCCTGTCGCTGCCGGTTTATTTCGCCTTCCGTCCGGAAGAGCTTCATATCGGGCTTCTTTTGCGGCCGGAAGTCTATTCCAACCTGCTTTTTCTGGGACTGATAGCCTCGATGCTCTGCTACATCTCATGGAATGCCACCGTGCGCATGATCGGTGCGTCAAAAGCGTCAAACTATCTCTACATCAATCCGCTTGCCACCATCATCACCGCCCATCTCATTTTGGGAGAAAAGATCACGCTGACATCGCTGCTCGGAGCGGCCTGTATTGTCGGAGGAGTTTATCTGGCTGAAAGAAAATAAAAAGGAGCATCCCAAAGAGATGCTCCTGCATAAGTTTTGTCATACGACGATCCGATTATTCCTGGTGAATAGCTTCAGAAGGACAAACAGATGCGCAAGTACCGCAATCAGTACAAGCATCCGGATTGATTGAATATTTGTCACCTTCAGAGATTGCGCCAACCGGGCATTCATCGATACAAGTACCGCAAGCGATACAATCGTCACTAATTACGTAAGCCATTGTAGTAAAAAGTTTAATTATTATTAGTCCTAAAATGATGCTACAAAGGTAACGTTTTTATCATAAGTTATAACACCGACATTGCAAAATCTGCGCAATTTGTACCCTGTCTAAATAGATTCATTTCATTAAAGACTGATACATTGCCTGTTGCATGCGCGGACGTATATTCAGTTCCGCAAGCTTCGTGCGGTCAGAAGCGCGCGGATAAGTGCGGTTGCTCAAAAACACAAACACAAGCCCGTTGTCCGGATCCACCCAGGCCGCCGTACCGGTGAAACCCGTATGGCCGAACACCGAAGCCGGCGCTTCAGCCGCACACGGTCCGTCCTCAGGATGCTCCGTATCGGGCTTGTCAAATCCCAGTCCGCGGCGGCTATGTTTCGCCTTCAGGGTTGTGAACAGCTCGCAAGTAGCGCGCGACAGGTAGCGGCGGTCACCGCACACTCCCTTATCTAGCAGCATCTGGCAGATGCGCGCCACGTCGTGCGCTGAAGAAAACAGTCCCGCATTTCCCGATACGCCTCCCATAAACGCAGCCGCTTCATCCTGCACAAAGCCCTGCAAGGGTCCTCTCCGGATAAAATCCTCCTCCACTGTAGGCACAATCCGGTCTTTGCCGAAACGTGCAAGCGGATTGAAAGCCGTATGGATCAGCCCCATCGGCTTATAGAACACGCTGTCGAGATAAACATCCATCGGCTTTCCGGCCAAGGTTTCCACAAGTTCCTTGAGCAGCATGAAATTCAGGCAACTGTATCGGTAGGAACTGCCTTTCACCCGGGCATCAACAATCTGCCTGATGATCTCTCCGCGGAACGATTCCTTGATAAAAATGCTGTCGGACACCTGAAGCGGATACGCTTCCGAAGGTACGGACGACACCCACTCGGGCTTATACGAAAAGCTTGTACAGGCATATAAGTTCTCCCCCACCCGGAACGGATGGTTCGAATCACGCTTCTTCCTGAACAGCCCGCCCTTGCACGACTTCAAGTCGATCGCTTCCTGATAAAAAGGCAGATAGGCAGGAAGGCCCGACTGGTGGAAAAGCAGGTCCTGAACTGTGATACGCGACTTGTCGGTCTGCTTCAGGTAAGGGAGATAATCAGACACACGGTCAGTAAGTCCGATCCGTCCTTCGTCATACAGTTTCATAACAGCCAGCAGGGTAGCTGTCACCTTGGTCAGCGAAGCCAGGTCATAGATGTCGCTTTCCAACGTTTTCCGGTTTCCTTCATACGTATGCTTTCCAAAACACTTGTCATAAACCGGCATGCCATCTTTCAGGATAAGCACATGGCATCCGGGAAAGGCTCCTTCACGAATGCCTTCTTCCGCGATGTCATCGATGCGCGCCAGTACGGAGGAGTCCATGCCCAGCTCTTCGGGAGAACAGGTACGCGGATGTTCCGGATCAACGGTCACACCCGTCCCCTCCGCAAAGACATCGCCCAAAGGCACAGACAGGCGCCCGTCGGCATACGCCTTGCCCAAAAGCAAGTCGGCCACATACTGCTGCACCGCTTCTTGCCCGTCGTGCGCAAGAATCACGGCCGATGCCTTCCGCAACAGATCCGGAGTCTTCTCCAGTCCCTTCATATCGGCAAACGAAACCAGCACAAGCGGCTTGTCTTCAGCCAAAGAAGTCAGCAGCGAATCATACGGAAGCAGGTCGTCCGAATGAACGGCCACAATCACACGCTGCACCGGACGCAGCCTGCGTCTGATTTCCGGAATGGAATCCGCATCTGCATGTATCCAGTTTAAGGGAAACGCAGCATTCAAACGCTTATAAAAAGGATAAGCCTCGGAAAGCGCAGGCGACACACTCAGCAAGACAGTGCCTGAAACGGCCAGATCCAGAGGAACCAGTCCGTCTGAATCGCGGGCAACGGTCACTGCTGCACAAGCCAGCTTCTGCTGCAAATTTCCGACAGAAGCGTCCTGCAATTCCTTTTCTATATTTTCCAGCGAAACCGGCTTGCAGTCCGCCAGTCCGAGCGCGTACTTGAAGGCAAGCACCTTCCGGCATTTCGCTTCAATCAGTTCCTCCGAAAGTTCGCCGTGCCTGATGGCCTGCATCACGCCTTTCAGCTCCCTCTTCAGATTGCGGGGAGCAAGAAGCATGTCATTTCCTGCCGCCAGCGCCTGCGCGCAGACATTTTCATTGCCGGAAATTCCCTTCATCTCCAGCGCATCCGTAAACGCAAGTCCCTCGAAATGCAGTTCATCTCTCAGCACGCGCAGAATGTCCGAAGAAATCGACGCGGGCTTTTTCCCCAATGCCGGCACATGCAGGTGACCGCTCATCACTCCGCCTATGCCAGCCTCTACCGCCTTTCTGAACGGATACAGCTCCACGCTGTCCAGACGCAGGCGGTCGAACGCCAGTTCGGGCAGCGCCTGGTGCGAGTCAACGTCCGTATCGCCGTGACCGGGGAAATGCTTGCACACGGCCAGCACTCCTCCGTCTTCCAGTCCGCGGGCATAAGCAACCACCTTTTCAGCCACACGTTTCGGACTGCTCCCGAACGAACGCCAGCCGATAACCGGATTATCCGGGTTGCTGTCTACATCAGCCACCGGAGCAAAATTCACATGCACCCCTATGGAACGGCACTGCCGGGCCACTTCACGCCCGTATTCATACAGCAGGGAATCGCTTGCTATGCACCCCAGCACCCGGTTGTAAGGAAATCCGGGAGCATCTTTCAGGCGCATCGCCAGCCCCCACTCCCCGTCGAATGCGATGAGCAGAGGAACCTCCGACACCTGCTGGAGATAGTTGGTCAGACTGGCCTGCTTCTCCGCCTCGCCTCCGGAAAAAAGAAATCCGCCCACACCGTACTCGCCAATGATTTTCCGCAGACGGTTCTTGTTATACTGGGTATATTCGGGCGGAGCAGTATAAATGAAAAGCTGCCCTATCTTCTGCTTCAATGTCATTTTCTCCATCTGTGCGTCAACCCACCGTCTGCACGCCGCCGTATCGCCAACCGCCTCCAGCACCGAAGGCTGCCGCGCGTGCAATGAAAACGTTGCCAGCAGGCCGAGCACCAAACACAATAACTGCCTTTTCATGATTGTTCCTTTAAATTATTCTTCCTGCATTCTGACAACCATCCGGCCAACAAAAGCCGCATGTTTGCCCATCTGCTGGACAGGGATTTCCTTCCCGTCCAAGTTTTTGTAATACCGGGGACCTTCAAAATAAGAATGCGAATGTCCTCCCAGCACGATATCGATGTTGCGGGTATTTTCAATCAGTTCCACATCCGAATAAGGCTCTCCGTTCCATCCCAGATGCGACAGGCAGACCACCAGGTCACACCCTTCTTCATTGCGCAGCAAGTCGGCAATGCGCTGCCCTTCTGAAACCGGATCTTCAAACTTCACATTTCCGTAATTGGCATGAGCCACCAGCCCGTCGAGCGGAGCGCCCAGTCCGAACACGCCGATCCGTATGCCGCCGCGCTCAATCACCGTATACTCCTTCACCAGTCCTTCAAGCACGGTTCCCTCAACCGCATAGTTGGCACACACAATGGGGAACTTTGCCATCCGGAACAGCCTTGCCATATTGTCCAGCCCGAAATCAAATTCATGGTTTCCGATAGTTCCGGCATCATACTTCATTTCGTTCATCATCTTCACCTCTACCTCACCCTTGAAAAGGTTGTAGTAAGGGCTTCCCTGCGAAAAGTCGCCCGAATCAAAAAGCAGCAGATCCTTGTGCTTCTTTCTTTCATCACGTATAAATGCAGCGCGGCGAATGACACCGGCCTTTCCGGCCAACGCCGTATCGGGATAGTAAGCCGCAAAAGGTTCGATGCGGCTGTGCATATCATTGGTATGATAAATAAGCAGTTCTTTGACGTTCTGTGCCGCCAGCAGACCTGCGGCAAAGCACATCAGCAACACACCTGTAATTCTTCGGTTCATATCAGCACACTGTTTTTAAGTTACTTGTTTTCAGATTTCGCCACCGTTATCCTTCCGCCGGCCGGCGCATCGACAAAGCGGCCCTTCCGCTCACACTCCTTCACATAGTCGAGAAAGACGGTACGCAGAAGCAGCGGCTCGGGAGGAAATGTTTTCGATTTCGCTTCGCGGAAAGCCGCCATCCTGTCGTTCCCTTCCGCAAGATAGTCGATGGTAGCCACCGTATAGTCTTTTCCCTCATCAACCGGACGCCCTCCTACCTCCGCAGAAAGGAGCTTTCCGTCGGGAGAGATAACCAGTCTTGCTCCGCTGAGTCCTTCGCCTCCCCTTCCAGCAATCTGCCGGAACAGCTCCATCAGCGTCTTTCCGTCCAAAGTCAGCACACACACGGCATTTTCAAAAGGAGTTATTTCATACACCATGCCGTAAGTGACCTCTCCTTCAGGAAGCGAATTGCGTATTCCGCCCATATTCATCACGCCTACGTCCGCCGGCTTTCCGGAAATGCCCGCCGCTCCCCGGCGTATGATGTCGGCCAGCAGATTGGAAAGCGGCGATTCCGGACGGTATGCCTCCAACGCTCTCGCCGAATGTCCGACAACAGGCGACATGATGCTGTCTACCACCCGGCGGTAAGGCTGCAGGATGGCTTCCGCATCCCGGTCGGGATTCTTGTCGTACTCGGCGGTCATGGCCACCCTTCCTCCTTCAATATCTTTCACCAAATAGCCGGAAGCGCAGCCGCCAAGCAGCAGCGTCCCTCCCAGCAGAACAATCTTTATGCTATTTTTCACAATCATATCAGTTTATGAAACTATTTTTCACGTCAAATGTAGCCAAAAAAACACACGGGACAAAGCATTTTCACCTCTTCCCGCAAAAAACATTCCACCGGACTCAAAATATGAGCGAAAGTTTTGGCTGTATCGCAAAAAATCGCTTACTTTGCACCGCTTTCGCGCAATCGCTGTCATGAAGAGTTACTTGATATGTTGCGTTGTAACGATCTAACAATTTATTAAAAAGAAAAAATGGATTTAATTAAAATTGCAGAAGAAGCATTTGCTACTGGCAAACAGCATCCTTCATTCAAAGCAGGTGACACGGTTACAGTAGCATACCGTATCGTTGAAGGTAACAAGGAACGTATACAGATGTATCGCGGCGTTGTTATCAAAATCTGCGGACATGGCGAAAAGAAACGCTTTACAGTTCGCAAAATGTCGGGAACAATCGGCGTTGAACGTATTTTCCCGCTGGAATCTCCGGCTATCGACAGCATTACAGTAAACAAGATCGGTAAAGTTCGCCGCGCTAAACTGTACTACCTGCGCAAACTTACCGGAAAGAAAGCCAGAATCAAGGAAAAACGTCCGGTTGCTGCGGCTGAATAAATCTCCCGGCAAACCGACTTTCCACATACAGGTCCCCGATTCCGCAAGGAGCCGGGGACTTGTATTTTTATAGCGCTTGCATCAAGCCACAGACCATCCTGATTTCCCTATAAACGACATGCCCCCTTTAACATATCCCGCAAATCAAGTTCGCCAACAAATCAAAAAATAAAGGGTAAGGGTTTCTTTCTTTATTTTTATTTATATATAAGGTGTAATTTGACCTTCGTGGTCCCGTTCGTGGTTCCCTTATCTTCACAAATATTTGATTCACAAAAAGTTAAGTGTGACTTTCGTGGTTCCCTACCCATTTTTAAGTTAAATAAACCACGTATTTAATTAAATAACATCACAAGCGATGTGTAACAAAATGAGCCGTCAGCCCAAGTGACCTGACGGCTCATTTCAATCAGAATGACGGGAAAGATAAAAAAAATGTCCCGTCATCTTTTTTCACCCGTGCAGAGAAGCGCCGGACAGGCTCAGAACTGGAACAGCGCCGTAAACACGACACGGTTGTTCTTCACCAGATGCGTGTCGACAACCCGCCCCTTGGCATTGTTGTCGCCATACCAGGCTCCCGTCCACGTATATTCTACGCCGAACTTCCAGTTCGGACGGTTATAAGTCAGTTCTGCCCCCAACGTATTCAGCTGGTCAAGATCGGTCCCGGTGCCGATAAGGTTCGCCACCTTATCCGACGCCCCGAGGTTCTTCAGATAACCGGCAAACACGCCGCCGCGGAATGTCTTTCCGTACATCACGTTCACCCACGTATGCGACACGCGCAACGGAGCATACTCCTGCTCGCCCGTCTGCGGGTCGACGGATTTCACGCCATATCCGCCCACGGTGCTGGTTTGTGTCAGATTGGTGCTCAGCACGCTCTTGGCAGCAATCATCAGCCGGTCGCGCGTATACTTCAGATGAGCTTCGCCCGACACGCCCGTCACACGCTCGCTCACTTTATAGACACCGCCCGACGTTTCCGACTGGACACGGGGAGTGACGGACGACACATGCACGCCTGCCCCGAGCAGCAAGTTCGGATTCTTGTAGTCCATGCCCGCATAAAACTCCGGCACGCAACTGTTCTTGATATAATTCTGGCTCTTTGCCGTAGAAGTTTCTCCCGCCTTGTTTGATGCTGGTCCGACCGACAGATACTGCATCTGCCATACCGCGGCCGCGGTAAACACGAAGTGCTTCGATGTATAGCGGTAGCGCACCTGCGGAGCGCGGCTGAAAGGCTGGTAGGGCGCGCCCATGTTCAGGTTCAGTATCTCCGGAGCCACGTCGCCGTAAAGCGGATGCCAGTACTGTCCCACGCGGAGGGCCGACTTGCCCCAGTCGAAATTGAAGTAGGCATGGCGGATACGGACAAGCGAATAAGTAGTTCCGGAACCGCGGAAATCCACTTCCAGCTTGGCGGAAGTCTTCGCCTTGCCCAGCATCGGGCCGGCCACGTCTACCCCGAGGCGCGAATACAGCGTATAGAAATTACCGTCGGGCTTGGCGTTCAGGTCCTCCCCGCGCGCATCGGGAGCCACATCCTTCGGATACATATAGAACAGTCCGTCTACGGTTTCCGAATTGGAACGGCTGTTATAAAACAGGTCAGTGCGTACCTGGCCGTAAAACTTATAACTGAAATTCTTTTTCTGGGCCTGCGCCCCGAACGCAACGGCGGCAAAAGCTACCCATAAGACAAGTTTCTTTTTCATTTTTAAAGTTCCTCAACTAAACGGAAGCAAAAGTATGAATTATCTGAAAAATCACAAAATGAATCAGAAACAATAAAAATACAGAATACTTTGTATCTTTGCTGATCCAACGCATAAACGATACGGACATGAAAAGAAAAAACAGCAACAACAGACGGAATGCCGGAATCCCGGCATTGGGAAGAAGCCTGCTCACCCTGCTGGCGGCACTCGTGTGCCTGCATGCGGCAGCCTTCGCCCCTCAGCCCAAACACGAAATCAGAGCCGTATGGCTGGCCACCCTGGGAGGGATGGACTGGCCGCGCCAGAAGGCCGTGTCCGCATCCGCAACCGCTGCGCAGAAAGCGGAACTTTCTGCCCGGCTGGACGCGCTGAAGGAAGCGAACTTCAACACCGTGCTCTTCCAGACGCGGCTGAGAGGGGACGTGGTTTATCCCTCGCAGATAGAGCCTTTTGCCGAATGCCTGACCGGACATACGGAACAGAATCCGGGATACGACCCGCTCCGGTTTGCCGTTGAAGAATGCCACAAAAGAGGGCTGGAACTTCACGCCTGGATTGTCTGCATCCCGATAGGAAACAAACGCCAGGTAAGCCTGCACAAGAACAGCGTGGTGAAAAAGCAGCCCGGACTCTGCAAGTTCTTCAACGGAAGCTGGTATCTCGACCCCGGAAATCCGGGAACAGCCGACTATCTGACACGGATAGCCAAAGAAATCGTGACCAGATACGATGTGGACGGCATCCATCTGGACTACATCCGCTATCCGGAACAGGGCGAAAAGTTTCCGGACAAAGACACTTACCGCAAATACGGACGCGGAAAGGAACTCAGGCAATGGAGGCGCGACAACATCACACGCATCGTGCGGAGCATATACACCGAGGTCAAGAAGCTGAAGCCTTGGGTAAAGGTAAGCAGCTCGCCCATAGGAAAATACGACGACACAAGCCGGTATTCGTCGCACGGATGGAACGCATACAGCACGGTATATCAGGATGCGCAAGGCTGGCTGGAAGAAGGCATCCACGACGCGCTGTTCCCCATGATGTACTTCCGGAAGAACCAGTTCTACCCGTTCGCGCTCGACTGGAAGGAGAACAGGCACGGGCGGTGGATCGTGCCCGGACTGGGCATCTACTTCCTCCATCCGGGAGAACAGGACTGGAGCATCGGCGAAATCACGCGCCAGATTTTCTTCACGCGGGGAATCGGACTGGACGGACAGGCTTACTTCCGCAACAAATACCTGCTCGACAACACGAAGGGCCTGCTCGACCTGCTGAAACAGCACTTCTATGCCTGCCCGGCCGTAGTGCCTCCGATGACGTGGGCAGACTCAGTCGCCCCAAGCAGTCCCGCAGGAACGCAAATCGCCCTCAGCGGAAAGAGCATCCGCATGCAATGGAACCCTTCGTCCGACAACACGCAAGCCGGCATCTATTACCGGATCTACGCATCGAACTCCTGCCCGGTAGATACGGACAACCCGGAAAACCTGATATCCGCACGCACGGACAGTTGCCGGTTCGCCTATACCCCTTCTCTCCCCTGGCAGCAAAAGATCTACTGGGCGGTGACGGCCGTCGACCGCTTCGGGAACGAAAGCGCGCCGTCTGCCTTCAACCGGAAGGACGAAAACACGCCGGAAATATTCGGCGAAAACATTCCGGACGTGCCCGAAGGATATACGCTGATCGTGAGCGATGCAACCGGCATCGAGCTTTTCCGGACCACAGATCCGGCAAAAGACATTCCGGCCAGACTGAAGCCCGGGCTCTTCCGCTTCAGCCTGCTTGCTCCTGACGGCACGGTCACGCTTGTCGGCGTATACGCCAGACAACAATAAGCAAGTGTGCAAAATTTTGTATAAACTGATTCCCGACATCTACTTATATCCGATAATTTATGGGAAAAAGCGGAATTATCGCTAAATTTGCACATTCAAATGATTATAAATATAATATCATATACTCATGAGCAACCAACGATACATGCAACGCGGCGTATCCGCATCGAAAGAGGATGTGCACAACGCCATCAAGAACATTGACAAAGGCATTTTTCCGAAAGCATTCTGCAAAATCATCCCTGACATACTGGGAGGAGATCCCGAATACTGCAACATCATGCACGCCGACGGAGCCGGCACGAAATCTTCGCTGGCCTACCTGTACTGGAAAGAAACAGGCGACCTGTCGGTGTGGAAAGGCATCGCGCAAGACGCGCTGATCATGAACATCGATGACCTGCTCTGCGTGGGAGCCGTCGACAACATCCTGGTTTCGTCCACCATCGGACGCAACAAGCTGCTGGTGCCGGGAGAGGTCATCTCGGCCATCATCAACGGAACCGACGAACTGCTTGCCGAACTCCGCGAAATGGGTGTGGGAGTCTATGCCACGGGAGGAGAAACAGCCGATGTGGGCGACCTGGTGCGCACCATCATCGTTGACTCTACCGTGACCTGCCGCATGAAGCGCGCCGACGTGATCGACAACGCCAACATCCGCCCGGGCGACGTAATCGTGGGACTGGCTTCTTACGGACAGGCCACTTACGAAAAGGAATACAACGGAGGAATGGGAAGCAACGGACTGACCAGCGCACGGCACGACGTGTTCGCCAAATACCTGGCCGCGAAATATCCGGAAAGCTACGACCATGCCGTGCCCGAAGAACTGGTGTACAGCGGAGGCCTGAAACTGACCGACGCCGTGGAAGGATCGCCCGTCGACGCAGGCAAGCTGGTGCTCTCTCCCACACGCACCTATGCGCCGGTGGTGAAGAAGCTGCTCGATGCGCTCCGCCCGCAGATTCACGGAATGGTGCATTGCTCGGGAGGCGCGCAGACCAAGGTGCTCCACTTTGTGGGCGAGAACTGCCGCGTGGTGAAGGACAATCTTTTCCCGGTTCCTCCTCTCTTCCGCACCATCAAGGAGCAGAGCGGAACAGACTGGGACGAAATGTACAAGGTGTTCAATATGGGACACCGGCTGGAAGTCTATCTCTCGCCGGAACACGCCGAAGAGGTCATCGCCATCTCGAAATCGTTCAACATCGACGCGCAGATCGTGGGCCGCATCGAAGAAAGCGAACGCAAGGAACTGATTATCCGCAGCGAGTTCGGGGAGTTCAGGTATGAGTAAAATGGAAGGAAAGAAACGTCCGGCAGGAGTATATGTCGCATTGGCCATCCTCGTGGTGGGGGTAGGACTGAGCATCGTTGCCGACTGGCTGGGAAGTCCCTTCCTGAAGTCGCTGGCTCTCGTGCTTCCGTGCGGTCTGGCGGGATATGCCGTCAGCGTCTACATGTTCGACATAAAGCCTTTCCGGACAACTGCAGGGCGGCTCTTCTATGCCGCAATCATACTGCTGGTGACGATAGCTTTTTGGCTCATTGATATTTATTGAAGAAAATGACAGGAAACAATACATTACTGGAAAAACTGGAGGGACTGGTTTCCCGCTTCGAAGAGGTTTCGACCCTGATAACCGACCCTTCCGTCATTTCCGACCAGAAACGGTACGTGAAGCTGACCAAGGAATACAAGGACCTGAACGACATCATGAAGGCACGCAAGGAATACGTGCAATGCCTCAACGGGCTGGAAGAAGCCAAGGCCATGATGAACGAGAGCGATCCGGAAATGAAGGAAATGGCACGCGAGGAAGCGGCCCGGTGCGAAGCGCGCCTTCCGGAACTGGAAGAAGAAATCAAGCTCCTCCTTATCCCTGCCGACCCGCAGGATGACCGCAACGCCATCCTGGAAATCCGCGGAGGAACGGGAGGGGACGAAGCCGCCATCTTTGCCGGCGACCTGTTCCGCATGTACTCGAAATACTGCGAATCGAAGGGCTGGAAACTGGAGGTGTCGAGCGCAAGCGAAGGAGCGTCCGGAGGATTCAAGGAAATCATCTGCTCGGTGACGGGCGAAAAAGTTTACGGAACGCTGAAATACGAGTCGGGCGTACACCGCGTGCAGCGCGTGCCGGCCACCGAAACGCAGGGACGCGTGCATACGTCGGCCGCATCGGTAGCGGTATTGCCCGAAGCGGAACCTTTCGATGTGGAAATCAACGAGGGGGAAATCAAGTGGGATACGTTCCGAAGCAGCGGAGCCGGAGGACAGAACGTGAACAAAGTGGAATCGGGTGTCCGCCTGCGATACAACTGGAAGAACCCGAACACGGGCGCAACGGAAGAAATTCTGATCGAGTGTACCGAAACACGCGACCAGCCGAAAAACAAGGAGCGCGCGCTGGCGCGTCTGCGCACTTTCATCTACGACAAGGAACACCAGAAATATATCGACGACATCGCATCGAAACGCAAGACAATGGTGAGCACGGGCGACCGGTCGGCAAAGATACGCACCTACAACTATCCGCAGGGACGCATCACCGACCACCGCATCAACTACACCATCTACAACCTGGCCGCTTTCATGGACGGTGACATACAGGACTGCATCGACCATCTGATTGTGGCCGAAAATGCCGAAAGGCTGAAGGAAAGCGAACTATAACCCCAAGTGTCTGATCCGGACAAGCCTCTCTTCCGGGAGGGGCTGGAGAGGCTCTTTAATTACCTGAAGACATGGCAAGTAACTTTATCGAAAAAGCGGTTTACACCATAGCGGAAGCGTTTCAGAATTGCCTGAAACGCTTCCCGGTCACAGTATGCTTCGTGTTTGCCCTGACCGGACACCTGATTTATCTGTGCGCATCCGACGGAAAGGTGCCGGACGACAAGCTGTTCTACACCATCAGCTACTACTTCTCCGTAGGAACCCTGCTTTCGCTCACTCTCCATCTGTGGAGCGAGGAGATAAAGCGGAAAGCGGCCAAGGCCGTCACGCACCTGACCGGACACCTGCTTCTGCTGGCCGACACGTTCTTTCTTTACACGCTGTCGCCGGAACAGTCGTGGACGGAAATCATCATCGCCCACGCTGCCGCCATACTGGCTCTGGGGCTTTCGGTGTTCTTCCTTTCGTTCTTCCGGGAGAAGAATGACGTGCCGAGCTGGAACTTCGCCCTGTCAAGCCTCGGCTCGTTCGTCACGGCCAACGTCATGGGAAGCATCATGAGCGGAGGACTCTGCCTGCTGCTGTTCTCCCTGCACCAGCTCTTCAACCTGGATATTAAGCCCAAAGGATACGGCTATATCCTCATTCTCTGCAACGTACTGCTCGCCATGATGCTGTTTTTGGGACTCCTGCCGAAAGGAGAGGCCAAGCACGACCGCAAGCCGCTTGTCCGGAGTTTCCTGAACACGGCGGCGCACTATCTTTTTCTGCCGCTCACCGGAGCCTACCTGCTGGTGCTGTATGTATATGCCGCAAAGATACTGATCAGCTGGGAACTGCCCGACGGGTGGGTGTCGTGGCTGGTCACGGCCCTCATGACGGGATGCATCGCAATCGAATTCAGCATCTACCCTACCCGCATGGCATTGTCCGGCAGATGGGACGAACGCATCGCCCGCTGGCTTCCGGTGCTTGTCCTGCCTCTGCTCGTCCTCATGAGCGTGGGCATCGTACGCCGGCTCAATGACTACGGAATTACCGTCAACCGCCTGTATCTCGCCACCTTCAACGCGTGGTGCTATGCGGTGTGCATCGGACTGTTCGTCACCCGGGCCAGACGCATCAACTGGATTCCGATTTCCTTCGCAGCCACCTTTCTGCTGACTTCCGCTTTGCCGGTGAACTTTGCCAGCATAACTCGCCGGACTTTGCGGCACGACATCGAACAGCTGACGGCACAAGTGGACAAAGACAAGCTGCCATTTTCAAACCGCCAGTACGAGGAGTGGCTGAACACGCTTCCCAGAGAAACCGCAACGGATGTAAACGACAAGCTCGCCTACATGCGGCACACCTTCGGACGGGAAAGTATCCGCGACATTGTGGCAGAGGATGTGTACTTCTACGACAAGGTAGAAACCGCATCCGAAAGATCGCACCTGCTCGTCTGTTCGTTCGATGAAACGAAACCGATGGAAATACCCGAAGGATATACACGGTTCATCGGGGACAGCCAGGATACATTCTTCTTCTCCGCAGAGGAATGCCGGACAGGAACATTGGCCGTCCCTCTAAACAGATGGATCGAAAACTCCGAAGACTCCATATCCATAAACATCAAGACGCTGGAAGAATGGGACAAGAAAGAAGAGTCCGGAAACATTCCTCCGGCCCGAATCAACAGCAAGTCGGGGAACCATGTGTTCTATATAACTTATTTCTGCTATAATCCGGAACAGGGCAGCGGGCCTTCCCTCCGACTGAGCGGCTACCTATTCATGAAATAACCATCAAAACAAACCGATATGAACAAACAACAACTCTTTGAAAACATCAAGCGCAAGAAATCATTCCTCTGTGTGGGACTGGACACCGACATCAAGAAAATTCCGGAACACCTGCTGAAAGAGGAAGATCCCATCTTCGCCTTCAACAAAGCCATCATAGATGCAACCGCACCCTACTGCATCGCCTACAAGCCGAACCTCGCCTTCTACGAAAGCATGGGCGTAAAGGGCTGGATCGCATTCGAAAAAACGGTGCAGTACATCAAATCAAACTATCCCGACCAGTTCATCATCGCCGACGCAAAGCGGGGTGACATCGGAAATACGTCCGCCATGTATGCACGCACCTTCTTCGAGGAACTCGACATCGACTCCGTAACCGTTGCCCCCTACATGGGCGAAGACAGCGTAACCCCGTTCCTCACCTACAAAGGCAAATGGGTTATCCTGCTGGCCCTGACATCCAACAAAGGCTCGCACGACTTCCAGCTCACGGAAGACAAGGACGGCGAACGCCTGTTTGAGAAAGTGCTCCGCAAATCGCAGGAATGGGCGAACGACGAGAACATGATGTACGTGGTGGGAGCCACACAGGGACGCATGTTCGAAGACATCCGCAAGATCGTTCCCAGCCACTTCCTGCTGGTTCCGGGAATCGGCGCGCAAGGCGGCTCGCTTGAGGAAGTATGCAAATACGGCATGACATCCGAATGCGGGCTGATCGTGAACTCCAGCCGTGCCATCATCTATGCCGACAAGACGGAAAGCTTTGCGGAAACCGCCGGCAAAGAGGCACACAAAGTGCAGATGCAGATGGAAGAACAGCTCAAAAACATATGCTGAAACGGGCCTGCCCGGAATCCTTCTTTTTGATACGTGAGGATAGCAGTACACGTTGTCACTCAGAATCTCCGGGCAGCCAGTCGCAAGAAATTAAGGGGGGGCATCTGCAAATAACTGACTTTTTCGACGGCTATGTAAAAAAAAAATATTTAATTTGCATAATTAAGTAGTAAGTATGCTTTGTACTGCAACATTACAGGCAACCGAAATAAGAAAACCAAGGAACAAAAGACGATAATTATGGAGTTCTCAGCGAAACAGATTGCGGAATACATCGGAGGAACAATCGTAGGAGATGAAAATGCCAAAGTGCATACCTTCGCAAAGATAGAAGAGGGTGTGCCGGGGGCCTTGTCGTTCCTTTCCAATCCGAAATATACACATTATATATATAGTACACAGTCGTCAATCGTACTGGTGAACAACGATTTCTGCGCAGAGCACGAAATCAAGGCCACGCTCATAAAGACAGCAAACGCCTATGACAGCCTGGCCAAGCTGATGACTCTATACGAACAGAGCATGCCCAAGAAAAGCGGCATCAGCCCGCTGGCCTCCATCGCCGAAAACACAAAAATCGGCAGCAATGTATATATCGGACCTTTCGCCTGCATCGAAGAAGGCGCGGAAATCGGCGACAACTCCTATATCCACCCGCATGTAACCGTAGGCTGTCACGCAAAAGTGGGAGCAAACACCATATTATATCCCAATGTGACAATCTATCACGACTGCCGCATCGGAAACAACTGTATCCTGCACGCCGGAGCGGTCGTAGGAGCAGACGGCTTCGGATTCGCTCCCACACCGGAAGGCTATGAAAAGATCCCCCAGATCGGAATCACTGTCATTGAAGACAATGTGGAAATCGGAGCCAACACATGCGTCGACCGTGCCACCATGGGCGCCACCATCGTACACTCGGGCGTAAAGCTGGACAATCTTATACAGATCGCACACAACGTGGAAATAGGAAGCCATACGGCTATCGCTTCACAGACTGGCATCGCAGGCTCGGCAAAAATAGGAGAATGGTGTGTGTTTGCCGGCCAGGTGGGAATCGCAGGACACATCAAAGTGGGCGACCATGTAACGGTGGGGGCACAGTCCGGCATACCGGGAAATACAAAACCGGGGCAGACACTGATGGGATACCCTGCCATCGACCCGAAACTTTTCGCACGCTCTGCCGCCATCTACAAGAAACTTCCTGACATGTACGTAGAGCTGGGACGCCTTCAGAAAGAAATCGAAGAATTGAAAAAACAACTAAATAAATAAGACCCATGTTGAAACAACAAACATTAAAAGGCAGCTTCTCACTGAACGGCAAAGGGCTTCACACGGGAGTGAAACTTACCGTTACGTTTAATCCTGCTCCCGAACACCACGGGTATAAGATTCAACGCATCGACCTTGATGACCAACCGATCATTGACGCAGTTGCCGAAAATGTAGTGGACACCACCCGAGGAACGGTTTTGGCCAAGAATGGGATAAAAGTCAGCACGGTAGAACACGCGCTGGCCGCACTCTATGCAGCCGGCATTGACAACTGTCTGATACAGGTGGACGGCCCGGAAATACCGATTCTGGACGGAAGTGCCAAAGCCTATGTTGAATGTATCAAACGGGTGGGAATCGAAGAGCAGACAGCTCCCAAAGACTATTATATCATCAAATCCAAGATAGAGTTCAGGGACGAACAAAACGGTTCGTCAATCATCGTGCTGCCTGACGACAAGTTCAGCGTAGACACGCTCATCTCGTATGATTCGAAGATTCTGACAAACCAGTATGCCACATTGGAGAACATGGAAGAATTTCCCGCCGAAATCGCTTCGGCGCGCACATTCGTGTTCGTCCGCGAAATCGAGCCGCTGCTCAACGCGGGACTCATCAAGGGAGGGGATCTGGACAACGCCATCGTAATCTACGAAAAGCAGATGACGCAGGAGAACTTCGACAAGCTGGCAGATGTCATGGGAGTGCCCCACATGGATGCCAGCCATCTGGGATATATCAACCACGTGCCTCTGGTATGGCCCAACGAACCGGCGCGCCACAAACTGCTTGACATCATCGGCGACATGGCGCTGATCGGGAAGCCTATCAAAGGACGCATCATCGCAACCCGCCCGGGACATACCATCAACAACAAGTTTGCCCGCCAGATGCGGAAGGAAATCCGCCAGCACGAGATACAGGCTCCGGTCTACAACTGCAACGAAGCCCCGCTGATGGATGTGAACCGCATCCGGGAACTTCTTCCGCACCGCTACCCGTTCCAGCTGGTAGACAAGGTGATCGGAATAGGAGCCAACTACATCATCGGAGTAAAGAACGTAACTTCCAACGAACCGTTCTTCCAGGGACATTTCCCGCAGGAACCGGTCATGCCGGGTGTCTTGCAGATCGAAGCAATGGCGCAAGTGGGAGGACTGCTGGTGCTCAACTCCGTAGACGAGCCTGAAAAATATTCAACTTACTTCCTCAAAATAGACAACGTGAAGTTCCGGCAGAAAGTAGTTCCCGGCGATACGCTGATTTTCCGCGTGGAGCTGATGGCACCTATCCGCCGCGGAATCTCCACAATGAAAGGATATGTTTTCGTAGGCGAAAGAATCGTCTGCGAAGCTGAGTTTATGGCACAAATCGTAAAAAACAAATAAAGATATGATAAGTCCACTTGCATATATAGACCCGGATGCACAAATCGGAGAAAACGTAGAAATCGGACCATTCGTGTTTATTGACAAGAACGTAGTGATAGGCGACAATAATGTAATCATGCCTAATGCAAACATACTCTACGGTTCACGCATTGGCAACGGAAACCGGATTTTCCCGGGAGCCGTCATTGGCGCCATTCCTCAGGACTTGAAGTTTCATGGGGAAGAAACCACGGCCGAAATAGGTGACAACAATACAATCAGAGAAAATGTAACAATCAACCGGGGAACTGCCGCTAAAGGAAAGACAATCGTGGGCAACAACAACCTGCTTATGGAAGGGGTACACGTGGCGCACGACGTGTGGGTAGGAAGCGGATGCATCGTGGGAAACTCCACAAAAATGGCGGGAGAAGTCATCATCGACGACAACGCTATCGTGAGCGGAGGTGTGCTCATGCACCAGTTCTGCCGTGTGGGAGGATATGTGATGATTCAGGGCGGATGCCGGTTCAGCAAGGACATACCTCCTTTCATCATCGCAGGACGCGACCCCATCGCCTATTGCGGAATAAACATTGTGGGACTGCGCCGGCGGAACTTTTCGAACGAGCTGATCGAAAACATCCATAACACTTACCGAATCATCTACAACAGCGGAAAAATCGTTTCGGAAGCCCTGGAACAGGTACGCAAAGAAGTCCCGATGAGCAAGGAAATCGAATACATCATTTCTTTTGTCGAGGGTTCGCAACGTGGAATCATCCGATAACAGCATATTATCTTACACAATTGACTAAAAACGAAAGGACAAGACAATGGTATATAAATTTAGAATCATATCCGATGAAGCCGATGATTTTCTGAGAGAAATCAAAATCGACTCTGAAGCCACATTTTACGACTTGCACGAAGCGATATTGAAATGCACGGGCTATAAAGATGACCAGATGACTTCTTTCTTTATCTGCGACGACGACTGGGAAAAGGAAACGGAAATCACACTGGAAGACATGGGACAAAGCTCTTCAGAAGAAGACACCTACGTCATGAAGGATACCAGACTGAGCGAACTGCTCGAAGACGAAAAGCAGAAAATGCTCTATGTGTTCGACCCGCTGTCGGAACGTGTGTTCTTCATCGAGCTCTCTGAAATAATCACCGGAAAGGATCTGGACAAAGCCGTATGCTCGCGCAAGTCCGGCGAAGCGCCCCAACAGATTATCGACTTTGACGAACAGATGAACACGAACAGCGCACTCGACCTTGACGAGAACTTTTATGGAGATGAAGAATACGACATGGAAGACTTTGATCAGGAAGGATACGGAATGGACAACGAAAATCCATACGACGACAAATATTAATCAAAATCATTCACAGAAACACAAGGGTGCGTCAAAGGATGTAATGTACATCAATGACACACCCTTGTGTCGTTTAGAGCCAATGGACAAACAATCTACATTAATCGTGCTGGTCGGTCCGACCGGAGTAGGAAAAACAGAACTGAGCCTATCGATTGCGGAAAGATACCATACATCAGTCATCTCTTCCGACTCACGCCAGCTATATGCCGACCTGAAAATCGGAACGGCAGCTCCTACGCCCGAACAACTGCAAAGGGCCAGGCATTATTTTGTAGGAATCCTGCAACTGACAGACTACTACAGCGCAGCCCGATATGAAGCCGAGGTGATGAAAGAGCTGGAATCGCTTTTCAAGCAAAACCCGGTACAACTGATGACGGGCGGGTCAATGATGTATGTCGACGCTGTTTGCAAAGGCATAGACGACATCCCAACCGTAGACAAGGAAACACGCGAACTGATGCTCCGACGCTATGAAACGGAAGGGCTTGAAAGGCTGTGCAGCGAACTGAAGCTGCTGGACCCGGAATACTACAGGATTGCAGACCTGAAAAACCCGAAGCGGGTAATCCATGCGCTGGAAATCTGCTACATGACAGGAAAGACCTATACCTCATTCCGCACGCAGACGCAGAAGGAACGCCCGTTCAACATCATAAAGATCGGGCTCAAGCGCGAGCGTGAAGAACTTTACGAGCGGATCAACCGCCGCGTAGACCTGATGATGGAGGAGGGCCTGCTGGAAGAAGCCAAACGGGTCTACCCCTACAGACACCTGAATTCGCTGAACACGGTAGGCTACAAAGAACTCTTCAAGTATCTCGACGGGGAATGGACCCTTGACTTTGCGGTGGAGAAGATAAAGCAGAACTCGCGAATCTATTCACGCAAGCAGATGACATGGTTCAAGCGTGATCCCGACATCCGCTGGTTTCATCCCGACAGCCATGCGCAAATCTTGCAGTTCCTCGATGAGAGCCTGACAAACGGATAGCCGGACAAGGCACGCCCCTCCCCCTCTACTCATCCATAAGATACTCCTTGCGGAACATGTCGAGGAACAGCAGGAACAGGGAAACGAGCAAAGGCCCGAAAATCACTCCCATGAAACCGAACAGCGGCAAGCCTGCCACCACTCCGAAAATCGTGATCAGCGGATGCACGTTTGCCATCTTTTTCTGCAGAATGAAGCGGATCAGGTTGTCGCACTGAGAAATGACGATGCCGCCATACGCCAGCATAACCACTGCGCTGACCCAGTCGCTCACCACCAGGAAATAGACCGTGATGGGAATCCAGACCAAAGCCGTGCCCACAATCGGAATGATTGAAGCGAAAGCCGTCAGCATCGCGCTCAGAACCGGATTGGGCGCACCGCTGAGAAGATAGCCGCCGAATGAAATGACGCCCTGAATGACTGCCAGCAAAGGGATGCCTATGGCGTTTGAACGCACCATCAGCTCCACCTTTCCCAACACCTCACGCTTGTTCTGCTCTTCGAAAGGCAGCAGCGACGACACATAATGCTCCATCTGCCTCCCCTCCAAAAGCATGAAGAACAGAAGCATGATGGCAACGCCCAGATTCACAAACAAATCGCTCACGCCCGACATGACGGACTGTCCGATGGAGGATGCCTGGGAAACGATGAACGAAAGGGACTTTTCTGAAAGCAGATCGAAGCCCGTATTGATCTTGATGAAGTCGATCACCTTCATGGCCGGCCGGATTATGGCTTCCGTGTCAAAGTGCATCTTGGAAATCTGACCGACAAGTATCCAGATGAACAACGACAGGGGAATCAGGATAAAAAGCGACACGCCGATGGTCACCAGCCACACAGCCAGCGTATGGTTCATCTTCTTCTGAAGCCAGAACGTAAAGTTCCGGAGCAGCAGATACAAAGTGAAGCCTCCCAGAATTCCATTCATGAAAGGCTCAGCCTGCCGGAAAAGGATATAGCCCAGTCCGATGATGAAGATGATCAGCGAGTATTTCCAGTATTTTTCTTTCATCGGCTGTTCTTTTTTTCTTTTGCCTCTTCCTGGGGTATGCGGAAAGCCGTATACAGCTCCAGTACAGCGGAAACGGCCAGACACACAATCCACTCGTTGCGATGCCACAGCAGCATCACCACACCTGTCAATATCAGCAGCATCGCACCCAGAATCTGCTGGCGGCGCAAACGCTTTATCATTACGTTGGTGCCCGAATAGCCCGAAACCACCACCTGCACATAGGCAAACAGCACGGCTCCCAGCAAATAGACATACGGAGCACACTCAAACTTGAAGAACTGCAACGCCAGTCCCGCAAACAAAACCAGCGTTCCGCAAAACGCCACTATATCTGCTACTTTCGCACTCATTCCTTTTCTGTATCTTTTTGAAAAACAAATATGTCTTCGTTCTCCTGCTTCATCAGATAACGCTCGCGGGCCACTTTTTCCAAAGCGTCTTTATTGCCCGTAATCTCTTTCAGCATCTTGCTGTCCTCCTCATACCGCTGGCGGTAGCGTTCTATTTCTGTCTTCAGCGCATGAATCTCCCGCCGGTGCTCGAAACGCCGGATCAGGCTGTTCTCGTCGAACACACCGATAATCAAAAGGAAAATGACGGTAACCACCCAATACTTATGCCGCCCGATAAACGACCATATCACAGAAAGCTTGTTCATAAACTCAATTGAATTAACAAAGACAAAGATACGCATTATTTCAAAGCAACCCCATGCAAAAGAAAAAGATTTTGCGTACATTTGCATGAACAAACAAAAATGCAGCAGATGGAAAACTATATCGTATCAGCACGAAAATACCGCCCCGCAACATTCGACACCGTAGTAGGTCAGCGCGCATTGACCACCACTCTGAAAAATGCCATAGCAACACAGAAGCTGGCACACGCCTACCTTTTCTGCGGACCGAGAGGAGTGGGGAAAACCACCTGCGCACGCATCTTTGCAAAAACCATCAACTGCCTCCATCCGACTGAAGACGGAGAGGCATGCAACGAATGCGAATCGTGCCTCGCATTCAACGAACAGCGCTCGTACAACATCCACGAGCTGGATGCTGCCTCAAACAACTCGGTTGAGGACATCAGAAGCCTGATTGAACAGGTGCGCATACCGCCGCAGATCGGAAGGTATAAAGTGTACATCATCGACGAGGTGCACATGCTTTCGACAGCGGCCTTCAACGCTTTCCTGAAAACACTGGAAGAGCCGCCGCAGCATGCGATATTCATCCTCGCCACAACGGAAAAGCACAAGATTCTGCCCACGATCTTGAGCCGATGCCAGATATACGACTTCAACCGCATCAATGTTGCAGACATTGCCGAGCACCTGGAGGATGTGGCCAGAAAAGAGCACATCGACGCTGAGCCGGAAGCACTGAACGTCATCGCGCAAAAAGCCGACGGAGGCATGCGCGACGCGCTGTCTATCTTCGACCAGGTGGTCAGCTTTACAAACGGGCATATCACATACAACAGCGTCATAGAAAACCTGAATGTGCTGGACTACGAATATTATTTCCGCCTGACAGACTGCCTGCTTGAAAACAAGGTGACCGACTGTCTGCTGATATTCAACGACATCCTGCAAAAAGGCTTCGACGGAAACCACTTCATCACGGGATTAAGCTCGCACTTCCGCGACCTGCTGGTGAGCCGGGACGCCTCTACGCTGAAGTTGCTGGAGGTGGGGGCATCCATACGCGAGCGATACCAGACGCAGGCTCAGAAATGCTCTCCGCAGTTTCTGTACAAGGCCATGAAAATCAGCAACGACTGCGACCTGAACTACCGCCAGAGCAAGAACAAGCGACTGCTCGTAGAACTGGCACTGATACAGCTTGCCCAGCTCACTGCACCGGCGAGCAATTCTGCGGAAACCGAACAAAGTGTCCCCAAGAAGATTTCTCCCGTATTCAACAACAGCCAGGCAGAAACAGCAAAACCCCAGCCGGCAGCCGCCCAACAATCGGAATATGCCGCAACCCTGCAACAGCCGACTCCCGTATACCAGCCGAAAGCGCAGGAGGTGCAGGCAGCTCCGGCAACAGCAGCCGCCCGCCCCAATCCCATTCCGAAGCCTCAGCCGGGGAAAAAGATACCGCTGATGAAAGCGGAAAGCCTGAGCACCTCAATCAAGCGTACAGCGCAGGCACAGCAGGCATCCGGCGAAACGCGCCCCGCGCAAACCGCCAGCAGCGCACCGGTTGCGGATACGTGGGAAGACTATATCTTCAATGAAAAAGACTTGAACTATTACTGGAAGGATTTCACGAACAAGCTGCCGCAAGAAGAAGCTGCCAATGCCGGCCGCATGAAAAACATGCACCCCAAACTGCTGAAAGACCAAAGCACGTTTGAAGTGGTGGTAGACAACGAAATGGTGCAGAAAAACATGCAGAGGCTTGCCCCGCAGATAGAGAACTACCTGCAAGGCCAGCTGCATAACCGGAAAATCAAAATGACGGTACGTGTCAGCGAAGCCGGCGAAACCGTCCGCGCCTACAGCCAGCCGGAAAAGTTCAAGATAATGAGCGAAAAAAACCCAAGCCTGCTGAAACTGCAGAAAGAGTTCGGACTGGAACTTTCCTGACCGCCGCCGGCAGCCCTCTGCCGGATGCAAGGCCGCAGCCGTTACAGGTCGTGGTTCTTCATCCTGTATTCGGCCAGCTCTTCGTATTTCGTGCCGGGACGTCCGTAGTTGCAATACGGATAAATGGAGATGCCTCCACGCGGGGTAAAGATGCCCGTCACTTCAATGTATTTCGGATCCATAAGCTTAATCAGATCCTTCATGATGATGTTCACGCAATCTTCATGAAAATCTCCATGGTTGCGGAAGCTGAACAGATAAAGCTTCAGGCTCTTGCTCTCCACCATCTTCACGTCGGGCAGATAACTGATGCGGATTTCCGCAAAATCCGGCTGTCCCGTGATCGGACAGAGGCTCGTAAATTCCGGACAGTTGAAACGCACCCAGTAGTCGTTGCCGGGATGCTTGTTGACAAACGCCTCAAGCACCTCCGGCGCATAGTCCTGCTTATAAACCGTATTTTTGTTTCCCAAAAGGGTCAGTTCGTCTTTTCTTTCCATACAATCATAAACTTTTAAATATGTACCATCCCTTTCTTCAGTCTGAAGACAGAGATTTTATCCGCACGGACACACGTTTCAGATACGCATCCCGCGCCCTATTTCTTAGAGGCCAAATACTTCTCCAGCCCTTCCCGGCGCAGCCTGCAAGCCGGACAATGCCCGCAGCCGTCGCCTGGAATGCCGTTGTAGCAGGTAAGCGTTTCGTTGCGCACGATATCCAGCACCCCCAGTTCATCAGCCAGCGCCCACGTCTGCTCCTTGTCAATCCACATCAGCGGCGTATGGATAACGAACTGCTCGTCCATCGCAAGATTGAGCGTGACGTTGAGCGACTTGATGAATGAGTCCCGGCAGTCGGGATAACCGCTGAAATCAGTCTGGGACACACCGGTCACCAGATGGCAGACTCCCAGTTCGCGGGCATATACAGCCGCTATGCTCAGGAAAAACAGGTTGCGTCCGGGCACGAAAGTGTTCGGATACGAGTCCTGCGGCTTTTCCTCATCCATCCTGATGGAAGTATCCGTCAGCGAGTTCTTCCCAAGACGGCCGATAAAGGAAACGTCCATCGCATGAAAGTCCACACCCGCCTTTTCCGCTATCGCACGCGCCAGTTCCACCTCCTTTTCGTGTTTCTGGCCGTAAATGAAGCTCAAGGCATATACTTTTCTGAAGTGTTTTTTCGCCCAAAACAGGCAGGTAGTGGAGTCCTGCCCGCCGCTGAACACCACCAATGCTGCATCATGATTCATAAGCGTCAAATTTCTTTAATCTTCAATATGTTGTAAGAGATATGTTCGTCGTAGACATCGCTTCCGTCCACCCGCTTCACATAGTTGACCACACGGACAGTCACGGGCAGGATAATGACTTCATAAAGCGTTTTCAGCACCACCTGAACCAGCATCATGCGGCCCAGCTCCTCGAGCGGCATCAGTCCGCCGAACGCCAGCGGAAAAAAGATCAGCGAGTCGGCGCTTTCTCCAGCCAAAGTAGACAGGACAGCACGCAGAGAAAAATGTTTGCCATGCGAAGCCACTTTCATACGGCTCATCACGTATGCGTTCATGAACGAGCCGACAAGGAAAGCCAGCAGACTGGCTGCGGCAATGCGGGGAGCCATGCCGAACACAAAGTTGAAGCCTTCTTCGCCCTCCCAGAACGGAGCGGCAGGAAGAGCCACGGCAATCTGGCCCAATGCGACCACCAGAAAGTTCATCAGAAAACCCATCCAGATGATCAGACGTGCCTTGCGGAAGCCCCACACTTCGGCTATGCAGTCATTGATAATATAGGAAATGGGAAAGACCAGCAATCCGGCGGTCACGGCAACCGGACCCAGCTGCACGACTTTGGTTTCCAAAAGATTCGCTGCCACGAGGCAGACACAAAAGACAATGCCCAAAACCATAAAAGGCACTGACACGGTATTTTCTTTTTTCATCGCTCCTGTTTTTTACGTGGTGTTCTAGAATACACGGAGAGGCTTCAATCTGTTTTCCGCACTCTCATCACAAGTGAATGTTCGCTTTTCTATCGGGCGCAAAGGTACGAAGAATTTGCCGGATTACAAAAAATCACGCATCTTTATCCAAACCGTTTGCAACGAACGGATCCGGTCTTCTGCGCTAACGCCACATTCGGATGCTACTGTATGATATGTATCCCACGCAGCCATTCTTCCACACTGCCACCGGAGTAAGTGCGCAAATGAACAGACGAGGGCGTTACCTCATGTATCTTGTCGATAGACTGCTGCAAATATTCTGTCGAACCGTATGTAAAGAACGGGACAATAATCTTCCCGCTCAGGTCATAACTTTCCAGGAAAGTACAGACCACCATGGCCGGATTATGCCACCAGATGGGCGAACCGACCAGAATGACATCATAATCTTCTACATTGTCGGGCAAATTGGCTACTCCCGGACGAAGGTCATCATACGATTCGTTTTGGATACGGCCACTGTCATCATAAGGATTGCTGGCATACGGCTCGGAAGGCTGGATACGGTATACGTCTGCACCTGTCACCGCTACAATCTGGTTGGCAAGGCGTTCTGTATTTCCTGTCTGCGAAAAATAAGCGACCAATATCCGGCGGCTTCCGTCATACTCGATATTGTCTGCCGGATAATTCGGGTCAAAGTCCTCTTTACAAGATGTTGCAAGGAATGCGGCCAATGCCGCGAACACTAATACATAAAGCTTTTTCATACCGATCTATTTTTAATGTGATTCATCTGCCGCAAAATTAGACGATGCATATAATACCTTTGCTACACAAATAACAGATAGATGAACCTATTTTACATGCGGGCCGATTATTTGCCGAACCCCATCCGTTGCAGCCAATTCTGTATTGCCGTTTCCGCCTCACCCAGGTTCTTGCGCGAAATGGCAAGTCCTTTCTGCATCTTCGCCCCTTTCTCCAATGCCGCTATGGTCTTCTCTGCCTGTGAAAAACGGCTTCCGGCATGTGTGCAAAACGGTATCAGCGTCTTGCCTGTAAAATCGTATGCGTCAAAGAAGGAGTAAAGCGGCATCGGCATGTCGTACCACCAATTAGGGAAGCCGACGAATATCACGTCATAATCCTTCAAGCGTTGAATATGCGAAGTCAGCTTCGGACGGGCTTTTGCGTCAATTTCTCTCTTTGAGGCATCTAGCAGTTCCTTGTGCGTGCCGGGATAAGCATTCGCCATCTTAATCTGAAACAGGTCGCCGCCGGTCTTTTGGCTGATGAGAGCCGCCACATACTCGGTGTTGCCATACAGCTTGCCGTCGGCGACAATCCGGCTTGCTCCCGACGAAGTGTCCACACCATCCGTTTCGGGCGAGGTAAAATACACTACGAGCACTTTTCCTTTTACCGGTACGGCTGCAGGTTGTGCCGCCTCAGCCGAAATTCTGTCGTTCGTTACGGATTCTGCCGTACAGGTGCGACTGGCATAAGCATAGACGGTGAAAACGACTGCCAACGACACGGCAACGGATAAAAATAAACTAGCCTTGTTCATATTCAGCCGGGCATTCAAGAAAGCGGTCGGATGTACGCCCAATGAATACCGGATACCGGATTAGGAGCAAGTTTAAAGAGAATCCTCTAAATCATTAGCCCTCAATCATATTTCGGCGAATTGCTCAGCATCTCGCTTTTTTATATTATCTTTGCAGGCATACCAAACACGGACAGATTATGGCAAAGAACAATTTGCTGAGCGAAGAACTGAACTATATCGGCGAAAGCCGCACTCCCACACATCTGCACCTGTGCAGCTACAGTGCGAAGGATATCCAGACCGTCACAGGAAAAGAGCTGGCAGACATCCTGCCCCACATGCGTGACGAAGCCATCAACTGGATTCAGATACACGGTCTGGAAAACACCGGTATCGTCCGCGATGTGTGCAACCACTTCCATGTGGATTTTCTCACCGTACAGGACATACTGAACTCAAGACACCTCACAAAGATCGAAGAACATGACACCTACAATGTGGTGCTCCTGAAGCAGCTCTCGCCCAACGAAGAAAACGAATACACACCGCAACAGTTCTGCATCATACAAGGCGAAAACTTTGTGCTGACATTTCTCGAAAAGGATACGGACTTTTTCAATGAAATCAATACGGCCATCAACAACAATGTGCTGAGAATCCGCAACCGGCAATCGGACTTCCTGATGAGCGTAATGCTGAACAGCGTGATGGCAAGCTTCATGTCGATCATCTCCAAAATGGAAGACGAACTGGAGGATCTGGAGGAACGCCTGCTGTCGCCGACCGACACCAGTCCCGGCATCGACGAAATCCAGCAGTACCGGCGCAATTTCCGCCTCGTCAAGCGAAGCATCCTCCCGCTGAAAGAGCAGTTCAGCAAACTTTTCCATACAGAAAACAACCTGATCCACAAGGCAAGCCGCCCGTTCTACAGCGACGTGAACGATCATCTGCAATTCGTGTTACAGACACTCGAAGGATGCCGCGACATGATTTCTTCCCTGCTCGACCTCTACATGTCGAACAACGACCAGCAGATGAACAATATCATGAAGCAGCTCACCATCGTTTCCACCATCTTCATTCCGCTGACTTTCCTCGCCGGAATATGGGGGATGAACTTCAGCTTCATGCCCGAACTCGACTGGAAGTTCGGCTACCTGTTTGCCTGGCTGCTGATGCTTCTGCTGGGCACAGGACTTTATTTTTATTTCCGACGCAAAAAATGGTATTGAGATATGACAAAGAAAGACCTGTATCAGAAAGTTATCGAATACTTCAACGCGGCGATGCCCGTGGCAGAAACGGAACTGCATTACGAAGACCCGTTCCAACTGCTCATCGCCGTTATTCTGAGCGCACAATGCACCGACAAGCGGGTGAACATGATCACCCCTCCGCTCTTCCGCGACTTCCCTACTCCGGAAGCGCTTGCTGCCACAACACCGGAAGTAGTGTTTGAATACATCAAAAGCGTAAGCTACCCCAACAACAAGGCGAAGCATCTGGTAGGCATGGCTCAGATGCTGGTGAAAGACTTCCGGAGCCAGGTTCCCGACACGCTCGAAGAACTGGTGAAGCTGCCCGGAGTGGGACGGAAAACGGCTAATGTCATTCAGAGCGTGGTGTTCCACAAGGCAGCCATGGCGGTAGACACCCATGTGTTCCGCGTGAGCCACCGCATCGGCCTGGTGCCCAAAAGCTGCACGACACCGCTCGCCACCGAAAAATACCTGATGAAATACCTGCCCGAAGCGATTGTACCCACCGCCCACCACTGGCTGATACTCCACGGACGCTATGTCTGCACGGCACGCAATCCCAAATGCGCCGAATGCGGACTGAACGGAATCTGCAGGGAATCGCTGAAAGGAGCAAGCGGGAAATAGAAGCATAGGGATGCAAGGAGATGAACTTCATGTCTTTGCGTCCCATCTATATTAAGCCGAGCAAAGGCAATCCGTAATCCCTATTATCTCTTTATCCTTCCCTCATTTGCCAGTTCAGACAATGCCCTGGCCAACGACGGACGGGTAACTCCCAGCTTCTGAGCCACTTCCTGCTGATTATGGATCGCAGGATGCGTTTCCAGGTATTTCAACAGACGAGCCTTTAGATTCAACAATGCAAACTCATTCAGTTTCCTGCTTAGAAAAACACTCCGGTCCGAAATATCCTTCAAAAAATTCTGCATCATCAACGGATGCAAGTGCATAAATTCCAGGAAACGTTCTTTTCCTATTATAAAAACCTCACAAGGCTCTACAGCCTCTACATTGACAGGAAAGCGATTTTCTGTAGCAAAAATAAAGCCTGAGGCCAGCAAGTTGGGAGCGTCAATTTCTTCTACCGTCAGTTCTTTTCCTTCATCATTTATCATCCCCGCCCGCACACTTCCCGAGGCAAGAATGTACAGCCCTTTGCATAAGCTATCTTGCCGGGCGATGATATCACCCGGCTCAAAGTGCTTCAAGCTATTCGGAACGCCGAATAGAAAAGCAATCAGTTCTTCTTCTTTCATTCCCTGAAAAGGGGCAACCTGCAATAATCCCGTCAGTTCCATCCTGCTTTCTTTTAACTGTTGTTTGTACGCGCTGTAACATATGGTACAGTTTAAAAGACGGAAACCGTCTACTTTTGCACAAAAATAATAGAAATCATTAAAAAGAGAAAGATATGGAGAATAACATGTTTTGTTTCCAGTGCCAGGAAACAGCCAAAGGTTTCGGTTGCACCTTAAAAGGCGTTTGCGGGAAGAATGCAACTACAGCACGCAATATGGATTTATTACTCTTTGTTGTGCGGGGAATTTCTGTTGTGGCGGACCAACTGCGCCAATATGCTCTTCCCGTTGAAGAAAATGTAGACAATTTCATTGCAGATGCCTTGTTCTGCACCATTACCAATGCCAATTTCGATGACGAAAGCATCGTGAAACGCATCGGCAAAGGCCTGGCAATACGTGATGAACTCAAACATCGGGCTTCGTCCAAAAACATTCCTCTGCCGGAAGCTGACGAATTGAACTGGAAAGGTGACCGCGATGAATACGATACAAAAGCTGCAACCGTCGGAGTGTTGCGCGAGACAAACGAAGACCTGCGCTCGTTAAAGGAACTGATTATGTATGGCCTAAAAGGAATGGCTGCTTATCTGGAACATGCCATGAGGTTAGGACACAATGACGAAAGCATCCATCGTTTCATGCAGCATACCATCGCACAGCTCACCACAAAATCTTTATCGGCGGATGAGCTGACTGCATTAGCTTTGAAAACAGGTGAAACAGGCGTGCAAACAATGGCTTTGCTCGACAAGGCAAATACTTCCAGCTACGGCAATCCGGAAATTACCCGCGTAAACATCGGAGCAGGTACCCGGCCCGGCATTCTGATAAGCGGACATGACCTGCATGACCTGGAGGAACTGCTGGAACAGACCAAAAACAGCGGTGTAGACGTATATACTCACGGTGAAATGCTTCCTGCACATTACTATCCGGCATTCAAGAAATATACACACTTTGCCGGAAACTACGGAAATGCATGGTGGAAACAACGCGAAGAGTTCACCTCATTCAATGGTCCCATCCTATTCACAACCAACTGCATCGTTCCTCCTCTGCCCAACGCCACTTACAAAGAACGCATGTTTACCACCAATTCTACCGGATATCCCGGCTGCAAGCATATTGCAGCAGACGAGAAAGGACATAAGGATTATACTGAAATTATAGAAACAGCCAAACGATGCGCCGCACCGACGGAAATAGAACACGGAGAAATCATCGGCGGCTTTGCCCACAATCAAGTGCTGCAACTGGCAGACAAGGTGGCAGAAGCCGTAAAGAGCGGAGCCATCCGTAAGTTCATCGTCATGGCAGGCTGTGACGGACGTATGCGCGGCCGTGACTACTACACCGCTTTTGCCGAAATGCTCCCCAAAGACACGGTCATTTTGACTGCGGGATGCGCTAAATACCGTTATAACAAACTGGCGTTAGGTGACATTAATGGCATTCCGCGCGTTTTGGATGCAGGACAGTGCAACGACAGCTATTCATTGGCAGTCATCGCCCTCAAGCTGAAAGAAGTGTTCGGGCTGCATGACATCAATGAACTGCCCATTGTTTACAATATCGCATGGTATGAACAGAAAGCGGTGATCGTATTGCTGGCGTTGCTCAGTTTGGGAATAAAAGAGATTCATCTCGGTCCCACCTTGCCTGCATTCCTCTCGCCCAATGTAACGAAGATACTGGCCGACAACTTTGGAATAAGGGGCATCGGCACTGCAGAACGTGACATGAAAAAATTTGGATTAATAAACGAATAAACAAAAGATTATGAAACAGAAAAATTACAATTCATACACTGTCGGACAAATTGTAGCCGGCAACTTTGATGCTGCCAAAGTGTTTTCCCGCTACCGCATTGATTTTTGCTGCCATGGCCATATTCCGTTTGCGGAAGCCTGCCGGAACCGCAACCTTGATCCCGAAGCTGTGGCGCGTGAACTAAACGAATTGCAGGAGAATGCGAACGGCAATGCTCCCGACTTTCCCGGATGGCCCATCGACTTATTAATAGACTACGTATTGAAGATTCACCACCGGGGAATCCGTGCCAAAGGCCCGCAAACAGAAGCCTTATTGGCCAAAGTAACCGAAGTGCATGCGAAGAATCATCCGGAGTTGCTGCAAGTCCAGACACTGTTCCGCGACTCGCTCCGTGATTTGGAAAATCATTTGTCAAAAGAAGAGAATGTTCTGTTCCCTTACATTTACGAGATGTTCCAGGCCAAAGAAGAAGGCGTGAAAGTAGCCAAATTTCATTGCGGCACCATCCTGTACCCCATCAAAGTCATGGAGGATGAACATAGCCACGAAGGAGAACGTTTTGAAAGAATCTCTTCCCTAACCAACGGATTCACCGCTCCTGAAGACGCATGTGCCAGCTTCCGGCTGGCATTGCAGCAATTGAAGCAATTTGAGGAGGCATTGCACGAACACATCCATTTGGAAAACAACATCATTTTCCCCAAAGCACTGGAATTGGAAAAAGAGCAGAGCGCCTGACAGCGACACCATAGGATTTCCATTTAAGCAGGTGCGCAAAATGAAGAGCCTGTCGTTTAAATTTTCCGGTTAAGAAACTGTTTTGAATTTATCGTGTGCTGATTTGGGATGAGTTTTTGAGGCATTTCCGTTTGTGTGATGAGGAAGATAGCGGGCTATCTGACGAAGAACAGAAGCGGAAAAGACCCAAAAATAGCCCAAAGCACACACGAAAACGAACACATCAAGCCAAGAAAAACTTTTTGGAGAAATTCAAAACAGTTTCTAAGTATTTTTATCCGCTCCTTTTGAGTTTGTTTCCGGTCGGTTTCCCTGCTGTCATCCCCGTAAAAATGGATAAACATCCTCGAATACAATTCTCAAACCGAGGCAGAGCAAAATTTAAACGCTCTGAATCCGTCGGACTCACGTTAATATCAAAAAGCTCTACCTTCCCCTTTCCGGAGAATGATAGAGCTTTTTGAATTTATGTCCATTGCCACAGAACAGCCCACCATACTTTTGCCATCAAACGCCAAGCATGTCGGCTGTTCCGGAACAAGGCATTTGTTTTTAATAGTTCGGAGTGAATACGGTGGTTACCGAAGAAGGCTGTACCCGGCTCAGTTCTGTTTTACCTTTACCGGTCAATTCACCGATAATGTTGTCAATTACGTAATCGATATTTTCAAATCCGGTAGACGTATCTGTCAGATGCATCACATTGATCCAACTGTCCAGATCACTCCAGCTGCCTCCATTGGACTGAGTCCCGTTTGGAGCGAACAATACCAAGCGGCGTCCGGAAGGCATGCTGTCCCATTTGAGCTGCACATTTTCCAAGGTCAAGTCCGTATAGCTGGAACCAGTCAAATAAGACGCATCTGTCCACAAAATGACCACCTGACGATGATAGCCGTCGTCTTTGCCCCAATCGTCCCTTGAAAAAGCAGTATCCAGTGCTTCCAGACCACTTTCCGGGATATCACCTCCACCTGTAGCTCTCAGTCCATTGACAAATCCGCTGAACAGCTCCCTGTCATCAGGCATGGCATACACATCCGATTTCAACAGCCAGTCTTTATCCTCATTCTTGTCACGGAAAGCAATAACCTGGGTATTCAACGAAGACAATATGATGTTTGATTCAACGCAAGCTTTCTCAAATATGTCATAAAAATTCAGGGCATTTTTCTTTACCGTATTAATCAGTCCGCTCATACTGCCGGTCACATCCATACACATCACTACATCCACATTCAAGATATTATCGCCTGTAGTAAATTCTTTGATGACCGTATCGTATCCGACCTGTCCGTCTGAAGAAACCTCAACATTGTCCACGAATTTCAAATTACCGTGATCGGAGCTGTTGAACTTATAATAAGCCCGATAATAATAAGTGGTGCGCGGCTGCAGTCCTCTGAAATCAACTTCAAATTCCTTATCCGTCTGGATGCCTGTACCTGAGAATTCAGGATTTGCATCAATCTTCAGTTTTGACTTGTCCGTATCACACACAATACCATATACTCCATAATCTCCAAATGTCTGCGATGCACACCAGATAGACCCTTTCAACGTACATGAAGATCCGCCGACCTTAAAGCTGGCCTCACCTGTCCATAAAGCCAGTTCTGAAAAGACCTTCTCAACCACGACATCAAACACAACATTTATGTCACTGACGAAGACAAAACCTTCATCGTCCTTTTCAAGAGCCAAAACGTCTATATCCACATCCAAGCTGATTTCCAGACTGAGCACGTCGTCGAATGTTTCGGTCAATCCAACGATAGAAGATGAAGTACATCCGCTTTCCTTAACCAGGAAATTAAAATAAGACAGAGCCTGCATCAGGATATCTTCACCCGCATACTGAGTCTTAATGGTTTCCCATTCAGCATAACTGTATCTGTAGTTGCCGATCTTTTCCATCTTTCCGCCTCCGTCATAAACCAATTCCAGAACGGTTTCTTCTTCCGGCTCATCATCCAAATAACTGAAATACAGAGAAGTCTTATCTTCAAATACAATCTGCGCAGGAAGTTTGTCGTCTTTTGACAAAAGAATATTCACTTTTGTCTTTTTATCCAACGACATATAACTCAGACAATCATATTTATCGTCTGTTTCGCCTTCGCGCGCTGCCGGAGCAGAGATTCCGTCACGATACAAAAAATACCCGTCGGGAGTCAGATAAGCCTTATCCCAGTCACCGATATCTTCCGTTACCATTGCTATTTGACCGAGCTTTGCCAGATTATCCCCTCCACCGGGAAGTCCAGGTTCATCATCATTCTTACAAGACACCGCCGTTAGCACAAGCAGTATCCATACAAAAAGATTTTTCGTTCTCATACATAATGTTTTTAAGTTTCATGGCAAATGTAGCGTCATTCGTTTAATTAAAAAAAGCATAATTATGCATTATATACCAAACAGATGTTTACGAATGCTAAGCAGACAAAAAAAAGGATTATATTGTCTGTTTTTATTAACTAAACTAAACAAAATGTCCTACATCTGCATTCCACTCAAACAATCAGAAAGCATGAGAGCCGGATGATACACACCCGGCAGGCAATAAAACAGAAGAAAAACGACAGACTTTACCAAGCGGACAGATCAGTTCGTCCATACGATCTCATCATAAGCGCATCCTTCCTCGTCCACGGATTTCCAGACCTTTCCATCCAATGAAAACTCCATGATCTTGCGCCCGGTGCCGCCGGTTTCAAAAAGAACGGTCAAGGTTCTCGGACGGTCGTAATTGGCAGACACCGACAGGGCACGGCCGGCAAACGTGGAACACGGCTCGTCGAAAGCAGGCTCGCCGTTCTCTTCCAGCAGATACATTCCGCTCACACCGGCACGGACCACGATATATCCGCACTGCCATTCATTGTCCTTATCCATAAAGGAGAAAGGTATCAGTCCTTCAGCCTCCACATCGCCAAGCGCATGGAATCCGCTATAGATGCCATATACCACAGGAGTCCATTTTCCGTTCCCATTATTTGCGGAAAACAGCAGACTTTCCGTTCCCGTATAGGCACCGGGATAATCGCCGAACATTTCCGCTTCCAAACCTTCCGGCAACGGATATTTATATAGCGGTGCCGGCATAATATCGCGCGAAGAGGTTGAAACATAATCATTCCGCTCCAGATGGTCAGAGATGATCTCAAGCGTATAATCCTCCCCGTCAACGGCATGAAGCGCACCTACTCCTGACGGAGAGGCAAACAAGGCAAGCGTAGGATATCCGCCCAACCTTTTCCATTCCGAGGTGCAGAAGTCGAAAAAGACGGGACACTGCATCCCTCCGATTTCGCTCAGTCCGCACAGGCCATAGCACTCCCAGCAGGACACGGCGGAATGAAAGTCCGGACATCCGTCAAGCGTCCACCGCGTTTCCGGCTTTGCGTTCCACATGCATTCCGCCGTGCCTCCACCACGGGTAATGCCATACAGCCGGGCTTCTTCAGGAGTAGCACCGTCTTCCACGTACAATTTCCCCACACGCATCATTTCTCCGCTGCGCATCACCAGCACCTCCACCCGCGATTCGGGCTTCCGGTAAGGCAGACGGATAGAGATGCCGTCCGAAGCCGACTCCATAATTTCGGCCCTGTAACCCTTGATGTAACCTTCCGGAAAGCCCGGCTCGTTCAGGTCCCAATAAAACTCCAGCATCACATCATCGGTATCCAGATAGCCATCACCCAAAAGATGCACGGTTTCGCCCGGAGAAAGCGTCTGTCCCTCCTCCATCAGCCTTGCATTTTCAATGAATTGCGGTTCGGATGCCCCTTCGTCATCCTTGCATGCCGCCATGCCCATTGCAAAGACTGGCACCAGCAGAACCAGCCCTAAACGAACGTTTGTTTTCATAGCTTTGTTTCTTTAAATTCAGCAATTTATCCGTTTAACAAAGATAAGCAAAAGGAACGACAAAAATTTTCTCTTCTTGTAGAAATCCTTTATCTCCAAACTATTTAACCTAAAGACACATATCCTTTACTCAAAGATACACATCTTTAGGTTAAAATAAAGATTCTATTGGAAGATTTTCCGATTTTGTTCGCTAAACGATTCTATTTCCAATGCAATTCTTTTATACCTCTCACTTTGAAAGTTTATCGCATACCAGTCATACGCCCCAAGTACAAAATAAAAGCAGCATCCCTCTTCACACAAAAGCCAAGGCTCTCCTATTTGCTCAATAATTTTTCCAGTTCCTCATCTGAGAAGTCTTCCATCGAACCGCCCTCTTCCTGCGAAGCCAACAACTCATCCTTTATTTGTGCGGCAGGCAAGGTCATCATTTCACAATCCTGATAAGCAGACAAGTCAGCGCTGGCATCAACAGGTACACCTTCATCAGTAAAATCTTTCTGGTACTGAGCTATCACACGCAGACATTCCTTTCGAAGTTTCAACTGTTTTTTCAGTTCCTTAATATCATCGGTCGAAGCGAGCAATCCAGCAGCTGCACCAACTCCCGCACCTATCAGTTTATCTTTCTTCGATCCTCCCGAAGCAAGTCCGCCCAGCAAACCCACTCCTGCACCTATACCCACTTTAGCAACAATAGCACCTCCCGACTTAAGCGCAGCCTTAAGATGTTTGCGGGCCGTATTCGGGTCACATATCTTACCGTTCTGATCCACTAGACGATAAGTCTTGCGGATGGTCTGATCTTCGTTGCGGATTGTATCGCCATTCTCTCCTATTTCCACGACTTCCACCACGCTATACATGGGCATCGTTGCTATAAGCTCCTTTGCCGAAATGCTGTCTGCCGCATTATCGGCAGTATCGCTACCTTGACTGTTCCCAGTGGCAGACTGCACCGTTTCGGCTGCTTTCTTCAGTTTATTCAAAAAACCTTGAGCCGAAACACTCGCCGCACAAAAAGTAAATAACATCAATGTGCAAAAACTTTTCAAGATAATGTTCTTCATAAACTTAAAAACAGATTAAAGTTATTAATATATTTGGTTATCAATATTCCAGATTAAACAGAACAACGCTATTTTGTATACATCTTCACACGAAACTGTTTTTTCATATACGTACCTTGCGCTTGTTTCATCAAATTTTCAAACGTCATGTAAACAATCTTCTGCGGAGCATCCTCCTTGGGACGGAAAAGAATGCCGACAGGCAATTCGGTACGGTCCAGTTCTATTTCAGAAATGCCGTCTGCACCCGACTGACCAACTTGCAAAAAATTCATTCCCTCTTTTTTCAAGAAACGGCGGAACCGTTTGTCAGAGGAGAACATGCTGGATGCCAACGGTGTAAAACCACGATAAATCCAGACCTCCACCCCCGGAATCGGATTACCCTCAGAGAATGTCTTCCACTCAACAAAGGTGAACTTGATCTGCAGATTCATACCCTTCAGCAGCTTTTCCATCAACTCTATGCGCCTTAAATAATAATCATCCGGGTTAAACTTATAGACCTGCTCAATATACTGAATGGCATAAGATGCATATTTGGCCACATCGGCTTGAGTAACATTACCCTCTTTTTTCATCCGCTCAATCGCACGGTAACATCTAGAAGTCATTCCATCATAAAGCAAGCACGAGTCGCATAGAGCAATGGCCGACTGTATGACAGGTTTCATCTCTGCAACAACTCTTTCACCCGTCTGCAATGCCTTATCGTAAGCCTCGCGAGCCGGCTTGTATTTACGCATACCGAACAAACGGCCACCTTCATCCATCAGAGCACTGCATTGGCTGGTGAAAACCTCTTTTTCCACAACAATAGGCAGAACGACATAACAACGTTTCATACGGGGAGTGAGGTCATCAATACTCACCGACAGATAGTTAGTGCCTTCACCGTAAAGCATTACACTGGAAATGGAAGCAAGACGCACCTGAGCCGAATCTAATTTCACGGCCAAACTATCCATTTCATCCCATTCCGAAGCATCCGAAGCCAAGTCACCGCTATCAACAAGTACGTCAAGCTCAGCCTGACGTTTGGCAAGACGTTGCACCTCCTTACGCGCCTCATCCAGTTTGGCCAAAGGAATTACCACATCAACCACCAGCAAAGAATTATCAGTTTCGCTGATATGGCTGGTAATTTTCGCTCCAAGTTTGGGCGAACACTTCACTTGCAGGCTCTTCAGAGTGGTAGTAAACTCAAGAGCGGCCTCAGTAGCATTGAAATGCACATCGTTTGCTTGTGTCTGTTCTTCATAACGAATAGGGTTTTCCACTTCATCCAAACGATAGGCAACCAAAAAATTGGGATTCTTCAAATTAACCAATTGAGAGGAGCGGTACGGGCTTCCCATACGACTCACCTCCAGCTTGGGCTGCTTCGTATCGCGCGCATCAATAATGACATAATAGCGAAACCAACCATCGCTCCCCGTCCCCTTGAAACGTACGGAAATGGGATAAGCCTTATTGACCACATCAATGACCAAATCTTTGTGCTTCGACAGCAGCAGCACTCCCCGATTGCCATCAAGCATCTCAAAACAATCGTCATCGGGAGAAGGACTAAGTTCGTTAACGCCAGCCTGCGACCAAAGCGGCAAGGCCAAGCAACAAAAACACAACACCCAAAAAATTCGTTTCATATCCGTTTGCATCAAAGTAAACATTACAATCAAAGGTCAAAAGCTCCCAAAGTTGAGATATCATCGTCAGGCTTCTGACGCACACCGCCCACCCACTCAGGCTGCCAAGTACGCACGTGTATCAGAGGACTGCCGCCATTTTCCGGAAATTCCCAAAGCAAAAAGAGATACCCCTTATCACTGTAAGTACTTGAGCTCCATTCCTGATGCAGGCGCACACCGTACATATTAGGATTGACCAGCGAACGGGTAATGCCGGCACAACCGCCCTCCTCGCCATTTTCGCCAATTTCACTAAATTTGACGTTAATCCATTTATTGCGCAGAAAAGCTTTCTTCAAGTTGCGAATATATTCTTCCTTGCTTTGTTTGGTATATTCCACCTTTTGTGTCATAAAAGCATTATCGGCATTAGGGCGAACGGAAACAACCTTTCCGGTGATAATCAGCGCATCATCACTGAAAATCTGATTAATAAAATCAATATCTTTCTGATTATAAGCTGTACGGAAGCGCTCGATATACTGCATGATAATCATTTGCTTCTCTTTCTCCACCACATTTCCACAATGTTCCAAACTTTCAGACAATTGAGCGTCCAATGCCAGACGAAAATCGGTCAAACGGCCTTGTGCATCAAACTCCACAATTGCTTCCTGATAAGTACCCACGCCGAAATCCTCTCCTTCCGGCGTTATAATCAGAGGAATGTGGCTCACCATCATCGAACCATCCTTAAACACCCAACAACGTTCTACGACCTCATCATCATCGCAATAAAACGGTGTAACCGCCCACAAACGCACCAGCGAACGCAACGAGAAATTATCCATAGGCAAGTCTTTTGTTGTGAGGACAGTTTTGGTCTGCTGGGCACGGTTTATTTCGGTTAACACAAGCCCCAAATTACGCTGGGCATTCTCAAGACCTGCCGGACGATTCACACCCTCATCAATGGTGAGAGTAACTTCCACCGCCTGGCAATCATTCGCTCCCCATGCCAGAATGACGGCAAACAAGAGCACTACACGCATCAGTATATTTCTCATAATATCCATGTTCGCTATTAAAGTGTTATTATTTTTCATTTCCCTCTATTTTTATGCCAATAGCTCCACAGCCACGGTAATTTGCCACTCCATCAGGCTGATTTGTTTTCACATTGCGGCGATTAAGGCCTGGTGTCAGAATACCCACCACCTTAGCCTGCTGATTATAGATAATGAGATAATACTCATTAGGGTCGTCCAGTGAGGCATAACGTCCATACTCCTCAATTTTTCCTTCGCTCTTCAGTTGCTTTATCTTTTCAGTCATAGCATAATAGTCTGTGATACCAGCCAGCAGACTAACGGCTTCGGGCAACACCGACTGCAACTTTTCTTCCACTGCTGGCTGACTCTCATTGGCAATGACTATGGCGTTTTCTGCAGGAATAATATCATCCTTCTTCACATAAACAAAATAACGGAACATATTGGAACCGCGTGGCATTGAAAGCGTTGTCCACAATTCCTTACGGTTGTTTACCACCAAATTCGCACTACCTCTCATTTTCTTCCGGGTAGCCACCCACTTGTTCACATTATCATACAACCGCTCTTCGGCATAAGCACGAGCATCTTCCTCCGTAGAAGCTGTTGACTCAGCATAAATATATTGTGAACTTTTTTTCACCTTGTTTATTTGCTTTTTCACGTCATCTACCGATTCTGCCAAAGCTATTACAGAAAAGCAACAGAAAGCAATCGTCAGCAACATCTTAATATGATACATAATTCATTTATTATGAATTGGTTATAAAAAATTTCTCTGTAACATTCTGAAGCGGAGTAAACGCATAAATCGTTCCACGAACTACTCCGTCACCGCTCAGCGTTCCAAAAGGCACACGCAAACTAACTGTATGACAATAAGCCAACTTCGTATGGACGGCAAAGAGGGTAGCGAACACTTCACTTTCGGTACGCTCTTTGACTCCCAGATAGAGTTTGCAGCCTGCAAGAGTACAATAACGCACAAACTGCTGCAACGTGAGCGTCAAATCTTTCTTAATATTGCCATACTTGTCTAGTGTCAGATACAAGGGAACAATCCGGTGAGCGCAGCCAGTCAGCAAAAGATTGTTTAACGCCTGCCAAGGATGCGCTTCGTCTGTCAGAAGACGATAAGCACCATCAACAGTACTGTCCCGATGCAGATAAAGACGGGACCGAATCTGTTCATTGAGAAAAGTTCCTCCGTCAGCCACAGACACACTCTCTGATGTGGAGAACGTACAGTCACGCCACGCTTCGGGCAGCGAATCGCCTGGCAATTCAGAGGATGTACGGCACACATCACGCTCAAACATCTCTTCCAACTCTACCAAATCAGCCCCCAACAAAGTCTGGCAGTCTGCCTGCACCTGCAAACTTACCTTTCCACCTCCAGCCTCCCATTCTATCAGATAGCCTCGCCGCTCTTCTTCGCTGATGCGGAAAGGCGTGGAAGGCGTCAGAGTCTTGAGCAAGGAAGCATTGCCACTTTTAAAAGAAACAGCCTTACGGCTGGTAGCTTCGGTTTTATCACTTTCTGGCAACACATCTTCTTCAAGCGCATAGCGTTCCACAAAATCAAGCAGATAACGGGATTCAGAAACAGCTGCCCAAGAAGTATCGAACAGTTTATATCCAATGTGTGAAACATCGCCAAAATCATTGGTACGGATACGCAATGCCTGTCCGCAATAACTCCACGTAGAATCGTTGTCAACTCTGACACCTAACGTATCAGGCAGTGCCAGTCCGATGCGCCGGGCCAATACTTCCAGTCCAGACACTTGAAACGAAGGGACAGCATCCGCACACAAGACGAATGCCGCCAACAACAGAGCCGTACAGCAACGCCGCAACATCATGGTTTCACAGCCGTTTCATTGCCATCGTGTTTCCAATAGCCCAAACCACTTATACGTCCGTTGCGGAATTCTCCTTCAAACGTATCTCCGGGCTGAGCCACGAAGTCTTTCGAGTTGACAATCTTGTGTGCCTGCTTGTAGGTAATGACACCATAACCATGAGGCTTGCCGTTCTTCAAGTCGCCTGTATAAGTACCATAACCAAGGTCTACCGTTCCACGGCCATTCACAACCGAGGGATTAGAATTCCGTTCAATTTCTGTATCGTTTTTTTCTTCCGATGAATCGACATTTATAGTTATGGTGTCACCCCCTTTTTTCAAAGAATCAGGTTTCACTTCCACCGTATTTTCCGGAAGACCAAGACCTTCTTTTTTCGGCTCCTCACCTCCCCCTGTGAAAAAGATGCCATAGATTAAACCGCCCAATACTGCCACAGCAGCTATGATAAGGGCTATTTTCTTGCCGTTCCCATTTCCATTTCCGTCGTCATTATGTTTTCCACCGCCACCGCCGTTTTTCTCACGTAAGGGCTGATGACAAAGAGGACATTCAAACTCTCCGCCCGGTTCTATTTCGATTTCCTGTTTATAGTTCTCACAATCAATATTTACACAAGTTCCAACTTTTTTTGCCATAACTGCTATTTTTAATAAGTGATTATTTATGCTCCGCCCCTAAACGAGGCTTTTCTTTCGCTGAAAATTCATACAGAATGATTGTCAGCTTCTCTACTTTTGTATGCAAAGATGCCGCACACAAAAGTAACGAAACCGCGACATCACGCGATGCGCAAGTCATCGTCACAAAGTTTCTCCGCCGCCTTATTGAAGGCCGCGAAAACCGGATTATTCTCATTGCCATTGACCAAGGGAAGCAATACGTTGTCCAATGTTTCACCCAGTTTCAGCATCAGTTGTTTCCGCTTTTCGATATGCTTGTAGTTTGCATCCATTTCCTCCACAACAGCTTTCTTCAGTGAGGCGGCATCCATAGCCCGGCTCATCTTGCTCAGTTCTTTAAGCGTGACAATCATGTCTTCTCCAACTGGAATCCAACGGCTAACACGCCCCATACGATTCTTTTCGCCTGCAAAACACATGGTTTTCTCACCAGTTTCAAGATCTTCCCGAGGAATGATAATGCCATCCAGAGTATATGCCAAGAGAACAATCGGCATGAGGTCTTTTTCCGACTCCTCCTTGCTGCGGTTGAACAAACCGGGAAGGGGCTTGGAGAAAGTTTCAGTATGCACCACCATGCGGTTGACTTCACTGCGTGTAAGTATGTCATACTTTTCTTTCAACACACGCACATTATCAACATATCGGAGAGGGAAACCGCTATGAGCGGTAATTACAACGATCTGGTTGCTCTTAAAATTGACCGACACGTCACTGTCTCTGCTGAACAGAATGGTTCCGCTCTCGCCAAAGTCGCGAATAAAGTCATTGCGGAAAGTGTCATCGTCCTCATAAAGCGGCAACGAAAGTTGGATGATTTTCTGGTGGTTGGCCGCTGTTTCAGGACTTCCTTTCCCTTCTTCCGAGCCGTTGAAAGTGAGGAAGCTCTGCGCTGCGTTGTAAATTTCCTTGACAAAGCGTTTGCGCTTTTCAGGAGTGCTGCAGTCAGTATTCCGCAACTTGTCAAGTATATTGACATTTACAAGACGCATGTTCGCGTTCTTTTTGGAATACTCGTTCAGTTCTGCACGCGACTTCTCTATGCACGACTTCAATGTAACTTCCTGCAGAGCGCTAAGATTCATCTTCTTGGCCAATATACTGAAAGCGGCATTAGTAGCTCCCACAGCTTCCACAATGTCAGTGCGGAGACTGGCAGCATGCTTCCGCTGGCTTTCCTGATTCTTGAGGAATCCCTGTACAGTGTCGCGCACCTGGCGCGGGTCATATTCCTTAACGACCTCACCCCTCATATCGTTTTCCTCAGCATCGCTCAGCTTGCATTTATCTTCAGCCTGCTTCTTCATATTGTCAGCAAACTCCTCAAACACTCGCATCAAAGGCTCCACACTGTTAGCATTCAGCAGCGTCAGCATATTTACAACCTCTGCCAGCAGTTTGGCGGCATATCCGTAAGCGGTGATCGTGGTCATCAACGTAAGCTGTTCGCGCTTGGCATCAGCGAAACGTCCGAACGTTTTGGTCGAAGCGTTAGTGACGGCATCGCGCAACCATCCGATATTGTTCCAATCGCGACGAATGTCTTCCAACTGAGCGGCCAAATCTTCGTTAAGATAAGCTGTGCGCTTGTTAATCTTCTGCTTATATTGCTCGATGCGTTCCTCACATTTGCTCGAGAGAACCTTAATGTACTTGTGTACCTCAATGACAGACATCTCTCCCAATTTCCAACGGCTGAACAAGTTGTTCTCGATACGGCGGCAAATCTCTTCGGCGAATCCCATAAGCTGTGACTCGTAGTTGACATAGAATTTCTTCACGCCGCAGCCTCTATACATACTGTCAAAGAAATTATTGCACAACTGATTGAATTCTTCATACCATTCCTTCTTGCCGCACTCGGCCTGCACATCCTGCTTGTAACGGTCCACATACATTTCCCAAGCCTGCACGATGGGCTTCCAGTTGGTAACGTGCTTCTCAATGGAAGGAAGCGGCTTGCTCAAAGTCAAGTATTCCTCACTCAGGAGATTGCTCTCTAACTCGCTGCTTTTCTCCACTAACTCCACATAGTCTTTCCCCACCATATCCTCCGCACACTCGATGTACCCGCGGGCATCATCCCACAATCCGTAAAGCATCTGCATGGATGCCTGACGAGCCAGGTGGTAAGCTCCATACTCAACGACTTCCGTTTCGGGATACTCGATACGCTTCACGCCGAAGGTCATGAACTTACGGCTGTGAACAGGTTCGCCCGACTCATTGGCTTCAGGCAGAAGACCGTTGTTTTCGTTTGTTTCTAACCGTGCCATCCTTCCGTCGCTCATGGATGAAACTACAATTTTCTGAAACAGAAAGTCGCCCACGATATTCGGCAAGACTTTATGCAGGTTTACTTCCTTTCCTGCCTCATTGACGTTAGTATAAAGATAGGCCATATCGAATGCGTCCTGCCCCTTGAGCAGACGGCGCACGTTGCCATATTCGTCAGTATTTCCTTTCACGTCGGTAGGCAGGTAACGCCCTACAGACATGGCGTTCAGTTCCAGCAGAGCTGCATAACCGTTGGGCTGATAGAAACGGTTGCTGTCCTCCCCGCCGGGAATCTGAATAATCTTCTCGGGAACATAGAGATATAGCTGAATCTTAAATTTGCTGCGGTCATCTCCTGTACGCTGGAACTCATTACGGATCTGTGTCACGACATCGACAATTGAGCCCGATCCCGTACCTCCGCCCAATCCGGCACAAATATGAAAAGTCACGTCATCCACATTCTCCTGTTCCTTTAGTGCCCGCACACGTGCATGCACCTGACCGATGAACGTATTTTGAGGGAGACCGCACATATTGTTAGCGATCAGCATACGCCCGAAACGGCGACGTTGTCCGCCGATACCTTCGCTAATGATGGCACCGACACCTTCCTTCAGCATAGCCTCGTCCCGACGGTTTATAAACGAATTAATGCCTGGATATTGGTCCAGATTGTCCAATACACCCGTACCGATACCGTTGATAGAAAGGCGCTGGGCAGGTGACAACTGCACTGAAGTTCCCAATATTTGCCAATTCTCCTCGTTGTTCAAATCAGCCAGACTGGAGTCAACATACAAATACTCTATATGAGCACCTCCGGCCGGTTCGTTCGAACGGAATTCTTCATAAATGCGCTTGCGCAAGGCGCACAAGACAGAACCGCCCGTACCCCCTAATCCAATAACTAAATGGTTTGCCATATCAATATTATATTATATATTTCATTACTTCATCAATATTATATTATATATTTCATTACTTCAGAAATCATCGTAATATCTGGAACGCGCTTTTCCTCTATGGCCGCTCCCTGTCCTGCCCCCCTGCATTGCAGCAGTCCGCCGAAACCGGCCGGTCTTTTCCATCGTCTTGATGACAACAAAAGCCGCCACCAGCACGAACAGTGCGCTCCATCCCACACGACGCCAAATAAAACGGTTCATATAAGAACGCAGTTCTTCGGCCATGGCCGAAGCAATATCCAACGGCGTATGACCGGTAAAATCAGCTTCCCCAATAAAATAGCCAACCAACGGCCACTCATTTTGTATCGATTCTAAAATCTGCTGGCTGTCATCTGCGCCCAACATCATGCTTTCAGGCATACCCTGCACCCAGCCATTGACAGCCATCTCCACATTATCTGCATATGAGCATATAGTGACCGCACCACCCAACAAAATAGCCTGAAACGACAAAAAGAAAAACAGAACCACTCCCACCGCATAGCTGACAAAAGTAAAAGCACGATTGGAGTACCACGAACGTATAATGAAAAACATAAATGCCACACCCACAACAGTCAACAGCACACCTAAAATGAGATTTTCAATAGAATATACTATGATATTGAACAAAGCCCCCATGAACACGTGTGTTTAAAATAGTAATATATTAAAATTAATCAACATTGCAAAGCTAATATTTTCTATTTAATAAAACAATAGTTCAATAGAAAAAACAAAACTGATTCGACATTTGGCAACAAATATCATTTTACAATTTGTCATTTTGTCAATTCAAAAGCCCAAAAATCACCTTTTTCCAGACCCGAACGAGAAGAAAGAGAAAAACCGAATGGAGATGAAGCCAGACAAAGACAGTATGATCTTCAAAAGCCAAACAAGCTAACAAAAAAAATAGGAATAAGAAAAAAACATTCTCACATATAAGAAACAAACAATAACTCACAACACTATGACAATCCGAAAACTTCGCCATTCTGAAACATTCCGGACAAAAAAGAAGGATAAAAAGCAGGGTCTGAAAAGATGACGGGACATTTTCCGCCACATATAAGGTCATCCGGACAAAGATGACGGGAAACTTTTATCAAAACAAGCCGTTATTTTCACACGCTTATACGCCCCAATCCTCCCGGCCAGTCCGGAACCGCCCCCTTCACAAGGCGTATGAACGGGGTTCCGATTATATTTCTTTAAGAAAGCATCTCCAGAAAGCGAAAAACGCGTCGCGGTGCGGAAAGCAAAAGAGGCTTTCTGCTTACATATTGCAATGCAGTTCCAGTCCGTCGTAAGCAAGATGCACATTGGCAGGAAGCGACTTTTCAACCTCCGCATGAAGGCCTATCTGATGGCTCATGTGGATAAGCCACGTGCGGCCCGCCCCGATTCGTGCGGCCTGCGCAAGGGCTTCCGAAAGCGACTGGTGCGTCCAGTGCGGCTCGATGCGCAGGGCGTTCATCACCAGACAGTCCAAATGCTGCAAACAGGCATACGAAGTGTCGGGCATGGAAAGCATGTCCGTAATCCACGCCATCGGACCGATACGGTATCCCATGATAGGCAAAGGGCCGTGCATCACGCGGAAAGGCACCACCTCCACCGAGTTGCCCTGCATGTTGCTGACCGTGAAGGGAACGCCCTCCGCGATCTTTTCCAGCGGAATGTGCGGCACGCCCGGATAGAGATGCTCCGTAAAGCAGTAAGGAATGCGCCTTTTCAGACGTTCGGCGGTATCGCTCTCGGCATAAACCGGAATGTCACGGAAATGGCAGAAAGGGCGCAGATCGTCAAGTCCGCCCACATGATCGTAATGCTCGTGCGTTATCAGCACCCCGTCGATCGGACGGTAATCGTTCAGCCGGAGCATCTGCTGGCGGAAATCCGGACCGCAGTCGATGAGAATGCGCACGCCGTCCGCCTCTACCAGGCCGGAACAGCGCAGGCGGTTGTCCCTCGCGTCCGTGCTTCTGCACACCTCACACGTGCATCCCACTTGAGGAACTCCCGTAGAAGTTCCGCTTCCCAATATCGTAATCTTCATGTCCATCCTGTTCTGTTAATCTGAATCTTATTCTATCACATTCACCTCGGGCGAAATCGCTATGCCGAACTTTTCCTGTACCGAACGGACCACTTCACCGGCCAGCCGGAGCACATCGCGCCCCGTAGCCCCTCCCCGGTTGACAAGCACCAAGGCCTGGCGGTCGTGTACGGCGGCAGGTCCCAAAGACTTGCCTTTCCACCCGCACCGGTCTATCAGCCATCCGGCCGGCACCTTCACACGCTCTCCCTCCAGAGGATAGGAAGGCATGTCGGGATATTCCCCGCGCAAGCGTTCAAACTGGCTCCGCGGAATGACCGGATTCATGAAAAAGCTTCCGGCGTTTCCCATGACCTCCGGATCGGGGAGCTTGTTCTTCCGGATTGAAATGATCACCCGGCGCACGTTGGCAAGAGTCGGCACGGCACCTTCTTTCTCCAGTTCGGCGCGCACGTTGCCGTAATCAAGACGAAACACGGGGCGCTTGCTCAGGCGATAAGTCACCCCCGTCACAAAATACTGCCCTTTCAGCTCTTTCTTGAAGATGCTCTCGCGATAAGCGTAGCGGCATTCCGCATTGGAGAAACGGCGCTTCTTTCCTGTTCCGGCCTCAACCGTGTCTACCGATACGATCAGGTCTTTCGCCTCCGCTCCGTATGCGCCGATGTTCTGCACCGCCGAAGCTCCCACCTCACCGGGTATCAGCGACAGGTTCTCGGCTCCATACCATCCGCGCTCCACCGTATAGGCAACAAAATCGTCCCACACAACGCCCGAGCCTGCGCGAAGTTCGATCCATTCCCCGGTTTCAGCCACCGTTTCGATCCCCCTCACGGCCGAATGCAGGATCAATCCGGGATAGTCTGAGAGGAACAGCAGGTTGCTTCCGCTTCCGATATGCAAAAAGGGAAGCCGAAGCCCTCCCGAAGAAAGGAAGGCGCACAACTCTTCTTCCGACTTATACTCAATGAAACGCGCCGCCTTCACGTCCATTCCGAACGTGTTGTGAGCAAGCAGGGAATAGTCTGTATATTCAGTCATACAATCAATCGCTTAAATCTTCAAACTTTACCAGACGCCACAGCCCGTTTCTCCGCGAAAAATGCAGCGTGTTGTTGAATCCGTTTCCGAAACCCTTGAATTCCATTATCTTGCGGTCTGCATTTTTCTGCTCGGGCTGGCCGTAATGCACATTGGTCAACCGTTCTTTCATCATCGGCGGACGGAAAGCGAACCACTGCCCCTCATCGAGCGTGGTTTCCAGAATCTGGAACTCGTCTTCCGGATCGACCGTAACGAAAGCCAGCGGACTGGACAGGCGTTCGCTCTGGAACACCGAATCGCACGAGAACTTCTTGTAGAAAGCAAAGAAATCTTCCTTCCCGTCTTCTTCTTGCGTCAGCCGCTCAATATTTATCGCCTCAAGAAACCACGAACTCCGCTTGCGCTCAAAATAATAGCGCTTGATCTTTCCTTCATGCAGATAAATCCAGTCGACCTGCACGCTCCGCAAGCCCGTGTCCTTCTCCACCTCCATGTCTTCTTCCGAATCGAAAAGCACGGTATAGGCCTGCTCTTTGCTGAAGAGCGGATCGTATTTCCATTCTTTGCGCTGGATACGCACCACTTCTTCTCCCTTGTAAAACGAAAAAGGAAAAACCACACGCGACTTCTGGAACTTAGGCTCCGAAGCGAAGTTATAGAAAAAATCGGCGAAACTCTCATCAGCCGACGCCGGAACTTCTTCCTCCGCAACCGCAAGCGTGTCCTGAACCGAATCAGGCACCATAGTCAAAGAATCAATCTGCTCAGTCAAAGTTTCAAAAGGACCGGCTTTCTTCTTGCCACCTTGGCAGGATGCCATCAGTATCACCAAACAACACCCGAAAATCAATGTTTTCATTTACTATACTCAAATGTTGGGTGCAAAAATACCTTTTTTTTCGTTTCGGTGTAAAATAAAATAGGACTTTTCTTTTTTATTACTACCTTTGCACTCAGCAAAATAATAATAGCAAGAACTATGTTAGCAAAAATAGAAGAACTGCTTCATGAAGTAGAAGGCATGACTGCCAGCAACGCTGAAGAACTCGAAGCTCTCCGCATCAAATACTTAAGCAAGAAAGGGGCGATCAATGCGCTGATGGCGGATTTCCGCAACGTGCCCGCCGAACAGAAGAAAGAAGTGGGCATGAAACTGAACGAACTGAAGAACCGCACGCAGGAACGCATCGCGGCCCTGAAAGAAATGTTCGACAACCAGGACAATGACACCGAAGGCATCGATTTGAGCCGCACCGCCTACCCCGTCGGACTGGGAACGCGCCACCCGCTTTCCATCGTAAGGAATGAAATCATCGACATATTCGGACGGATGGGATTCACCATCGCCGAAGGCCCGGAAGTGGAAGACGACATGCACGTATTCACGATGCTGAACTTTGCGGCCGACCATCCAGCACGCGACATGCAGGACACGTTTTTCGTTGAGTCGAACGCAGACGACGTGACCAAAAACATCATTCTCCGCACGCACACAAGCAGCGTGCAGGCCCGCGTGATGGAAAAGACCCAGCCCCCTATCCGCGTGATCTGCCCGGGACGTGTATACCGCAACGAGGCGATCAGCTACCGCGCCCACTGCTTCTTCCACCAGATTGAAGGGCTGTACGTCGACAAGAGCGTATCGTTCACCGACCTGAAGCAAGTGCTCCTGCAATTCGCCCAGGAAATGTTCGGCCCGCAGACAAGAATACGCCTCCGTCCGTCCTACTTCCCGTTCACCGAACCGAGCGCGGAGATGGATATCAGCTGCCACATCTGCGGCGGCGAAGGATGCCCGTTCTGCAAATATACCGGATGGGTGGAAATCCTGGGATGCGGCATGGTAGACCCGGCCGTGCTTGACGCCTGCGGAATAGACAGCAAGGTATATTCCGGCTATGCGTTCGGCATGGGTGTGGAACGCATCACCAACCTGAAATACAAAGTGAAGGACTTGCGCATGTTCTCGGAAAACGACACCCGCTTCCTCGAAGAATTCGAATCGGCAAACTAAGGTTTCCACATACAGCACAACAGAGGCCACAGAAACAGGTGCGGGATAAGTTTATCCTCCTTGTGTCTGTGGCCTCTATAGCGCAACAAAAACTCCCAGGCCATGAAAAAAGACAGGCTCGCAACTCCCAGCTACTGCTTTATCCTGGCAGCCAATTTTCTGCTCTACTTCGGATTCTGGCTGCTGGTTCCGGTGCTTCCGTTCTATCTTTCGGAGATCTTTCAGGCATCCAACACCACTATCGGAATCGTACTGTCGTGCTACACCATCTCCTCGCTCTGCATCCGCCCATTCTCGGGATACCTGCTCGACACTTTTGCGCGCAAGCCCCTCTACCTGCTCGCCTACTTCACGTTTACGCTGATTTTCGCAGGATACATGATTGCCGGCATGCTGACATTATTCATCATATTCCGCGTCATCCACGGCTTCTCGTTCGGAATGGTCACCGTAGGCGGAAACACGGTGGTGATTGACATCATGCCTTCTTCCAGACGAGGCGAAGGACTGGGCTATTACGGGCTGGCAAACAACATAGCCATGTCCATCGGACCGATGTTCGGACTCTTCCTGCACAGCGGAGGGGCATCCTATACCACCATATTCAGCTATGCGCTCGGCTCATGCCTGCTCGGATTCTTTTCGGCATGTGCGGTAAAGACTCCCTACAAGGCTCCTGTAAAGCGCGCTCCGGTTTCGCTCGACCGCTTTATTCTTCTCAAGGGTATTCCGGCCGGATTCAGCCTTCTGCTCCTCTCCATTCCCTACGGAATGACAACCAACTACGTAGCCATGTATGCACGCCAGATTGGAATCACCGCAGAAACGGGATTCTTCTTCACACTGATGGCTGTCGGGATGGCAATCAGCCGCCTGTTCAGCGGAAGACTGGTCGACAAAGGAATGATCACGCAGGTGATAGCAGCCGGACTTTATCTGGTTAGCTTCTGCTACTTCATCCTGACCGCTTGCGGATGGCTCGTCGACTGGAACATCAGCATCGCAACCGCCCTGTTCTTTCTTGTCGCGCTTCTGCTTGGAGTAGGTTTCGGAACCATGTTCCCGGCTTACAACACCTTGTTTGTGAACCTTGCTCCAAACAGCCAGCGCGGAACAGCCACAAGCACTTACCTGACATCATGGGACGTAGGCCTGGGAATCGGCATGCTTGCCGGAGGATACATTGCAGAAATCTCCACGTTCCGGGTAGCCTACCTCTTCGGTGCCGCCCTTACAGTGGTTTCTCTCTTCTACTTCCATTTCAAGGCCGGACCGCACTTCCAAAAGAACAGGCTGAGATAAGCGGGAGCGGACTAATCCTTATAGGTAAAGACAAAAATATGGGAGAAATGACTCTTTACCTTTTTTATCTGAACGGAAAGAATAAATGACCGGAAAAGGTCGGGATGACGCAAAAGAAAGCCTGGCAGAAAGGAAGCATACTGTTCGGGATGCTTCGCGATCTTGTCCATGTCGGCAACCATTATGTATGAAGCGTCGCGCGAAAGGTTTGCCGTACACTCATCAAACAACGAATGGAAAGGCGAGGCTATCACCGAAGAGATGCAAGAATCAACTTTCTCCGGCCCGGAAACAATCAGCAGGCTGTCTTTCTCCACCACAGGCTGCACCTTATCCAGCCGCTCCTCTATCGTCTGCATACAGGAATCGGGCATGTACATTGCCCCGCTCAGATAAAAGACCTCGCTGTTCATGTTTACATCAAACTCGCTCCAGCATGGATGTCCGTCAACAAAGAAAGGAAGGGAGGCCGTGCGCCCATAAATTGTCAGATGATTGACTGACTTCGGCTGATGAATGGAAGAAAACACCGCATCGTTCCGCAGCGAGGCACCGTCTTTTTTCGCGTCAATCACCCGCTCGATCAGATTCTTCTGGTAACTGACAGCCAGCACTCCGCCCTCCTCATACACAGACAGGTAGCGCGCAGGATCCATCGGAAAAACTTCAATCTTTTCTCCTCTGTAAGTTTCCTCCTTCGACACAAAGTTCACATTGTATTTCCGGCGGACAGCTTCGACCAGCTGCCTTTTCTCTTCTTTCCCGGCATGAAAATACGCCACTACGTCCGGTTTGCCGGGAGTATGGAAACTCACGAGCAGATGGTTCATCCGATTGCTCAGCCCATGCGCGGCAGAAGAAGAGTAATTGTTCAGATCGTTCAGCACATCAGCCACAAGCCCCGTCCGATGCAGCGTATCCAGCTGGGCGGCATAGGCCATATCAGAAAATCCGTGTAAGAAAAAGTCTATATTGTCTATTTCAAAAAGGCCATAACAATCAGCCGGAACATACTCAAGCAAATCAGCCCCCTGATTCTTGTCAGCCACACTCAGTCTGGCAAATCCGTAAAAGCCGATTCCGATGCAGAATAAAATGACGGAAAGTGCTACACCCAACTTCACGAGTAAACGTAGTTTCATACTTTACACTTCTTTATGCAGCAAAGATAACAAAAAATTTAAAAAGCACAAATTAAGATGAAGTTTTTTTAAAATTTGTATCATCTGCATTTTTCCAGGCGCAAATGCACTTCCGCCTGCGAAGCCCCCAGTGCAACCGCCTCTTCATAAGCCTCTTTAGCCTTTTCTTTTCTGTTCATTTCCAGATAAATGTCACCACGCATCAGCCGGATCTCCACATCACGGGGAGCAAGCTTCATCGCCTTTTCCAGATCGAGCATGGCCATATCCCAATGCTGCTGCTCCCATTCCAGATTGGCACGCATCTTATAAAGCGCCACGTCATCGGGAGTATTCTGTATAAGCAGGTTCAGCCGGTTGATGGCCGAAATATACCTTCCCTCCTTTTCATCGAGCACAACCATTCCCAGAAGTGCGGTCCGGTTCTTCGCGTCCTTGTCCAAGACCACATTATAATCAATGCGCGCTTCCTGATACTGCCGCTTCTGCATATAGATGTATGCACGGAACAGGCGCGCTTCGATATTTTCGGGCAGGAGATCGATGACATTGCAATAGTCCACGTATGCCTTATCGGTAAGATTCTCTTCCAGATACAGAGCAGCCCGGTTCAAAAGCATGGAAGTGGAATAGGGTATGATGTTCAACGCCATCGTATACGACTGGATGGCTTCATCCGCCTTTCCCAACCGCTTCTGAACAGTCCCCAGGTTAGAGAACAGCAGAGCGTTACGCGCGTTTGACGGATCCATTTTCAATGCCTTCTGAAAAAGAGCCTCAGCCTGCGCCAGGCTGTCTTTTTTTACACACGCCATCGCTTCTTCAACCACTTCGTTATAAGACTGGGCAAACAAACGGCCGTCAAAGAGAAAAAGGGAAAAGAGAATTATACAAAAGCGCACATAACTGATTATCCGATTCATATTCAAAAAATTTTCCACGAAATAAGCAAACTTTCATGAAATGCACAAATGAAGCGGGCACAAAAGTCCTTCTGATAACTTTTTATATTACAAAACAAAAAAACGGCACCCGCTTTTTATCCTTTTTCAGAATAAAAACGGGGATGCCATTCTGTATCTTATCCGACGCGAAAAGACGTAAGGAATTACGCCCTCCTGATATAGTCAACGATCCATTCGCCCACTTCCTTCGTGCCGTACTTCGCTCCCCCTTCTACCTGTATCTCGGGAGTGCGGACATTGGCGTCAAGCGAAGCGTCGACAGCTTTCCGTATCAACGCTCCCTCTTCCTTCAAGTCGAAATGCTCGAACAGCATAGCGACAGAAAGAATCTGGGCAAGCGGATTGGCGATATTCAGCCCTTTCGCCTGCGGCCACGAACCGTGGATCGGCTCAAAAACCGGTGTGCTTTCACCTGTAGACGCAGACGGCAGAAGTCCCATCGAACCGCTGATGCAGGAACCTTCGTCTGTCAGGATATCACCGAATGTATTTTCTGTCACCATCACGTCAAAGAAAGTAGGCTCCTGAATCATGCGCATAGCCGCGTTGTCCACATACATATAGTCGGTTGTCACTTCCGGATAACCGGGAGCCATTTCCTGTGCTATCTGCCTCCACAGGCGGGACGAAGCCAGCACATTCGCCTTGTCGACCACCGTGAGATGCTTGCGGCGCTTCATGGCATATTCAAAACCCACTTTCAGGATACGCTCTATTTCCGGACGGGTATACATGTTCGTATCGTATGCCTTGTCGTTGTCCTGATACTTTTCGCCGAAATACATTCCGCCGGTCAGCTCGCGGATGCAAAGGAAATCAGCGCCTTCCACCAGTTCTGCGCGGAGAGGCGACTTGTGAAGCAGGCATTTGAAAGTCTGCACGGGACGGATATTGGCAAACAGTCCCAGTTTCTTGCGCATGGCCAGAAGCCCTTGCTCCGGACGGACTTTTGCCGTAGGGTCATTGTCAAATCTCGGATCGCCCACCGCAGAAAACAGCACAGCGTCCGCCTCCCTGCAGATCCTGTATGTTTCCTCCGGGAAAGGATCGCCCACCTCATCGATGGCATGCGCTCCGCACAGTGCATCTTTATACACTACCGTATGGCCGAATTTCTCACAAACGGCCGTCATTACATTCACTCCCTGCACCGATATTTCCGGGCCGATACCGTCGCCAGCCAATACTGCAATTCTAAAATTCATGTTCAAGTTTCGTTTAAAAGTTATTCAAAATCATTTTCAATCATGTTCAGCATCTTGATAGTGGCCTTGATTGCCGCCTCTGTCTGGTCGGCATCAAGTCCGCGCGTGCGGAACTCGCGTCCTTCGCTATTCCACGTGATGACCGTCTGCACGAAAGCATCCGTACGCCCGCCCGGAGGAATGGACACCGCATAGTTGGTAAGCATGGGGAATTTACGTCCCAACGTTCCCTTATAGATTTTTCTCAGGGCCCGGACAAAGGCGTCATACTGTCCGTCGCCGGAAGAACTTTCCTGATAAGTTTTGCCGTCTATCTCGATGCTCAACGTGGCCATCGGCTTCAGCCCCTGAGCCAACGTTACAAAATAGCTCAGCAAGCGCACCTTATTCTTGTCGCTGTCGTGCTTCAGCACATCGCTGATGATATAAGGCAAGTCTTCTTGAGTGACCACCTCTTTCCGGTCGCCCAGCTCTATGATCCGCCGGGTCACCTTTTTCATGGACTCTTCGTCAAGCTCCAGACCGAGGCTTTCCAGGTTCTTGCGGATATTCGCCTTGCCGGAATTTTTGCCCAGAGCATATTCCCTGACACGCCCGAAACGTTCGGGAAGCAGATCGTTGCAATACAGGTTGTTCTTGTTGTCACCGTCGGCATGCACGCCCGCCACCTGCGTAAACACGCTATCCCCCACAATAGGCTTGTTGGGAGGAATAACCACCCCCGAATAAGACTCCACTACCCGGCTCACCTCATTCAGGCGGCTTTCGTCAATATTGGTGACGGCATGGAAATGGTCTTTCAGAATCGCCTGCACGCTGGCAAGAGGAGCGTTTCCGGCACGCTCGCCCAAGCCGTTGATTGTGGTATGAAGTCCCTTCACTCCGCTCAGGACAGCCGCCAGCACATTGCTCACCGCCAGATCGTAGTCGTTGTGCGCATGAAAATCCAGATGAACGTCAGGATAACGTTTTCTCATCTTCCGCATGAACTCGATTACCTGAAGCGGGTTCAATATGCCCAACGTATCGGGAAGCATGAAGCGTTTGATGTTGCTCCCTATCAGTCCGTCCATCAGTCCGAACACATAGTCGGGCGAATCTTTTATCCCGTTGCTCCAGTCTTCCAGATACACGTTCACATCCATGTCCTGCTCATGTGCATAGTCCACCACCTGACGGATATCATCAAGATGTTCGGCAAGCGTCTTCTTCAGCTGAAAACGGCAATGCTTCTCCGAACCCTTCGTAAGCAGGTTGATGACCTTTCCTCCGGCCTGGCGAACCCAATCGACCGAAACGTGCCCGTCAACAAACCCCAGCACTTCCACCTTGTGCAACATTCCTCTGCGCGCGGCCCAATCGCAAATCATCCTGACCGCATTGAACTCTCCATCCGACACACGGGCCGAAGCCACTTCAATCCGGTCCACTTTCAGATCCTCAAGAAGCAGCCGGGCTATCATCAGCTTTTCATGAGGCACAAACGAAACGCCCGAAGTCTGCTCTCCGTCGCGCAAGGTTGTATCCATGATTTCTATTTTCGGATGATTCTCCATAATCTCGTTCGTTTTGTTTTTAAACCTGCTCAGCCGCGCGCATGTTCGAAAGCCTCGATCTTATCCTTGTTTCCAACCAGGAAATCAATGTCGTCAAGCCCGTTCAGCAGGCAATGTTTCTTATATGCGTTGATTTCGAAAGTTTCCGACTTGCCTGTAGCTCTGTTTGTAATGGTCTGCGCCGGAAGATTGACTTCCACCTCCGTCTTCGGGTCTGCATAAATGGAATCGAAAAGCTCTTTCAAGAAGCCTTCGCTCACCACCACCGGAAGCACAAAATTATTCAGCTCGTTGTTCTTGTGGATATCTGCGAAAAAGCTGGACACCACCACACGGAAGCCATATCCGGCAATGGCCCATGCCGCATGTTCACGGCTGGATCCGCTTCCGAAGTTCTTTCCGGCCACCAGGATCTGACCGCCGTAAGCCGGATTGTTCAGCACAAAATCCTTGTTCAGCGAACCGTCCGGATTGTATCTCCAGTCGCGAAAAAGATTGTCGCCGAAAAATTTTTCTTCACGGGTTGTCGCTTTCAGGAAGCGGGCAGGAATAATCTGGTCAGTGTCCACATTCTCCAAAGGCAACGGAACACACGTGCTGACTATTATATTGAATTTCTGTTTCATGGTTAATATGCTGTTACATTAATGTTCTCGGGTCAGTAATCACACCGGTCACGGCAGCGGCGGCGGCCGTCAGCGGACTGGCAAGCAACGTCCGCGACCCCGGTCCCTGACGTCCTTCAAAATTGCGGTTGCTGGTAGACACGGCATATTTCCCGGCAGGAATCTTGTCGTCGTTCATTGCCAGGCAAGCCGAACATCCCGGCTGGCGGATTTCAAAGCCCGCCTCCTCCAGCACCTTATCGAGTCCCTCCTCGCGAATCTGTCCGTCAACCATCCACGAGCCGGGAACCAGCCATGCAGTGATGTTGCCGGCCTTTTTCCGCCCTTTGACTATCGAAGCGAAGGCACGGAAATCCTCGATGCGCCCGTTCGTGCAGGCACCGAGAAAAACATAGTCCACCTTTTTCCCGAGCAAGGATTCTCCCGGAGCGAATCCCATATAGCTCAACGACTTCTCAAAAGAAGCCTTTTCAACGTCGGCCATTCCTTCCGTCGTCGGGATGCAGTCGGTTATCGCCATGCCCATTCCCGGATTTGTTCCGTAGGTAATCATCGGCTGTATGTCGGCCGCATCATAGCGCACCTCCTTGTCGAATACGGCATCCTCATCGCTCTTCAGCGTCTTCCAATAAGCCAGCGCCTTCTCCCAGTCTTCACCTTTGGGAGCATACTCACGTCCCTTGATGTACTCAAAAGTCACCTCGTCAGGCGCAATCATGCCTCCGCGCGCCCCCATCTCGATCGACAGGTTGCATAACGTAAGGCGGCCTTCCATCGTCAGGCTGCGGATCGCTTCACCGGCATACTCCACGAAATAGCCTGTGGCACCGCTCGTTGTCATTTTCGACATCATGTACAGCGCAACATCCTTGGCCGTAACCCCTTTGCCCAGCTTGCCGTCGATCGTGATGCGCATCGTTTTCGGGCGGGACTGGAGAATGCATTGCGAAGCCATCACCATCTCGACCTCACTGGTGCCGATTCCGAAAGCCACCGCTCCCATTGCACCGTGTGTGGAAGTATGCGAGTCGCCGCAGACGATTGTCATTCCCGGCAACGTAAGCCCTCTCTCCGGACCTACCACATGAATGATTCCGTTCCGCTTGTCCATCATCCCGAAATGAGCCAGTCCGAAGTCCGCCGCGTTCTTTTCCAGCGCATCCACCTGCGCCTTTGAAACCGGGTCTTCAATGGGCTTGTCCTGATCGTGGGTCGGCGTATTGTGGTCCGGCATGCAATAGATGCGTTCGGGACGGAAACATTTCAGGCCTCTCGCCCGCATCCCTGCAAAAGCCTGCGGACTGGTTACTTCGTGGCAATAAAGACGGTCGATATACAACTGAGTAGGTCCGTCATCTACCTTCTGCACCACATGTGCATCCCATATTTTGTCGAATAAGGTATTCATGAATCTAAAACTGTTATTTTCTGAATTTATTGATACAATCGATATAAGCCTCTACCGAAGCGGCAATGATGTCGGTGTTCGCTCCGAAGCCATAATACATCTGCCCGTCGTATTCCACCTGCATGTGAACCTTTCCTACATCGTCGCTTCCCTTGCTGATGGCCTGGATGGTGAATTCCTTCAAAGTCATCTGGCGGCGGATAATCTGCTTGACCGCCTTGATGGCAGCGTCAACGGGACCGTTTCCTGTGGCAGCCGCTTCAAAATGCTCGCCGCTGATGTTGAGCCCCAGGCTGGCCACCGAACGCACGCCCACACCGCTCGTCACCTGCAGATATTCCAGCTTGATATGATGGTTCACATTGCGGTCGGCACCTGCCAGAACAAGGATGTCGTCGTCCGTAATGTCTTTCTTCTTGTCGGCCAGCTTCAAGAAGTCCTCGTAAACCTTGTCCAGCTTCTCCTGGCTCATCTCCACGCCCAATACATGCAAACGGTGCTTCAACGCCGCACGTCCGCTTCGGGCAGTCAGCACGATCGCATTGTCGTCGATGCCCACATCTTTCGGATTGATGATTTCGTATGTCTGCACATTCTTCAGCACGCCGTCCTGGTGGATGCCCGAAGAATGGGCAAAGGCATTACGGCCCACAATCGCCTTGTTGGGCTGCACCGGCATGTTCATCAGGCTCGAAACCATGCGGCTTGTAGGATAGATTTTCTGCGTATTGATGTTCGTGTCGATATTCAGATGCTTATGGCAGCGCAGAATCATGGCCACTTCTTCAAGAGCCGTGTTTCCGGCACGCTCTCCGATGCCGTTTATCGTTACCTCCACCTGCCGCGCACCGTTCAATACACCGCTGACGGTGTTTGCTGTGGCCATGCCAAGATCGTTGTGGCAATGAGTCGACAGGATTGCCTTGTCAATGCCGTCCACATGGTCAACAAGGTACTTTATTTTTGCTCCGTATTCATCCGGCAAGCAATATCCGGTGGTGTCGGGAATATTGACCACGGTAGCTCCGGCCTTAATGACCGCCTCAACCACACGGGCCAGGTATTCATTGTCGGTACGTCCGGCATCCTCAGCATAAAACTCCACATCATCCACATAGCGGCGGGCATACTTCACCGCGGCAACAGCCCGCTCGATAATCTCCTCACGCGTAGAATTGAACTTGTATTTGATGTGCGGGTCTGAAGTGCCGATACCCGTATGGATACGCTTATGTTTGGCATACTTCAAGGCTTCGGCCGCCACATCGATATCCTTTTCAACCGCACGTGTCAGCGCACAAATGGTGGGCCATGTCACCGCCTTCGAAATTTCAATGACAGAATTGAAGTCACCGGGACTTGAAACCGGGAAGCCAGCCTCTATCACATCGACTCCCAAAGCCTCCAGCTGTTTGGCCACCTGAATTTTCTCAACCGTATTCAACTGACAGCCGGGCACCTGTTCTCCGTCGCGCAATGTCGTGTCAAAAATAAACAATCTTTCGCTCATAAGTCTGTTGTTTTTAATATTGTTAGGTTCCTCATATCAAGCAAAAAGCCTTTCGCACATGGAAGTGAGAAAGGCTTTGTATCATTTTGTCCGCCATATTACGCACGCGACCCACTTCCCATTGGCTTTTCCAATAGAATAATAATCAGACCGCATAGCAGAATATGGATAAACAATGTACTCATGTTTCTATTTTTATTTTCGGATGCAAAGGTATATCTTTTTTTGAAACGGCAAAATAAAACAGTAATTTTTTAGTCGGCAAAAATTATAATTTATCACAAGCGAAAGTTCTTAACAGACTTTCTATTCAAATAATCCCCATATCACTGACAGAATGCTATCAGATGAGGGCGCATAACGCTTCTACCTGCTTTTCAAAATCATCGCGCACAATCGCCTTGCTCTTCACCGCACTCCGGTAATTATAAATAGTCTGCGGAGAATAGAACAGCAGAGTCGCAATCTTGGAACTGTCCTTGATGCCTATCCGGACCAGAGCGAAAATGCGGAGTTCGGTATTCAGAATTTCTCCTTTCTTGGGAATAATCCGCTCATCCTCGCGCAGAAGCGCATTGAACTCTTCAATGAACTGGGGATAAATGGCCAGAAACGCCGTGTCGAAATTGACGAAAAATTCCTTTGCGTCCGGTTCGGACATTTTGGAAGAATTGACGATCTTCAGCAGGTCGTCAATCTGACGAGCTTTCACCTTGCGCTTCACCAAATCCTGGTATTTGCCCAACTTGTCAATATAGGCCGCGCACAGATCAAGGAACAAACTGACATATTCTTCGCGAATATGGTTGGTGTTGACAAGCTTCCTGTTCAGCTGCTTCAACTCCCGATTGACCGCAGCAAGCTCTTCCCTGCGGAGACGCAACTGGCGCATCTGCTTGCATATGTACAGCAACGACAGAAGCAGCCCGACGGAAAGGATGCTGACAAAAGAAACGGTAAGCGCCAAACGCCGGCTCTTCTCCTTGTTCTGCTGCTGATAGGCCATGACAATGGAAGGAAACTTCTTGGCTATTTCGAGCAGGCGAAGACGATTGTTGTAGAATATCGCATCCTCCAGCGAATAGCCAAGATAGCGGTTTGCCAAAGCCACGTCCGCTTCACGGGTCTTGAATATGTGTAAAGCAAGCTCCTGCATCGAAAGGTTTTCCTTCAGTGGACAGATCTGGTCGGATATGGCAGACAATATCAAATACTTCTCATAGTCTTCATATCTGCCCATCTTCTTATAGACGAGCGCAAGACCGCACGTGGCACAGGCATAAAGCCGGGTGCTTACGTGAAGCCCCTCTAGGGCTTTCAAATAATCCACTTCCGCCTTCTTCCAGTCAAAGTCCCCGCCAAGGCCTTCCCTTTCGGCTTTCCGGTAAAAGTACTCCCTGCTGTCTGGCTCGATCACGGCAAGCAAGGAATCCGAATAAGCCAAGAACTTCTCCCTGTAACGGGGTGCATAGATGTTGTCGTCCGAATATTCCGCCCACACATTATATGCCCATTGGCAGGCCTGATAGTATTCTTTGCGCAGCTTCGGGTCGAAGACCGAACGGTCGACCGCAGAAAGAGCAGCGACGGCTTCGCTGAAATAGCCGGTTGTGGAAAGGAGATAAGCCCGGTAAACACGAAAAAGATTCTGATAGTAGGCGTTGCCACGCTTCATGGCCAGCCTTTCCGCCTTGTCAACACAGACCATGGCCGAATCAAACTTATAGATATAATACTCATGATAGATGGAATCATACAGGCGGAAAGACTCATCCGAAGAGCGAGCTTCATGCACCAGCCGCTTCAAGCGTCCGATTTTCTCCTCCTTCTCTCTCATATAATCCGCCCGGTGTTCCAGCGCATATTCCAAACGCCGGTACAATGTGTCCAAATTGCCCGCACGCAAAGAGAATCCGACCAACCACAGCATTACCGCAATCACAACCTTCTTCGCCATAATCTTCACTTAATGTGTTTCTGCAAATATAAAGAAAGAAAACGAGATAAAAAAGTATACATTCAGAACAACCTGTCAGAGATTCATGCCCATAACCGTAAAGTTTATATTCCAAATACTGGAACGTATATTCCTGCCATTTGGGACATAAACTTTGCGCAATATCCGGAAAAAGACATCCGCAACAAACAAAACAAAAAGAAACTCCAAAGCCCGAAACATGCACTGGAAAATCTGCGCTCCCATCTACTTAAACCTATATACATAAAACAAGCAATATACTGTATTACAACATTTTAAGAATTAAACATACTAATACCAATCTACCTGATAACTACCCGAATACCACACAAAGCGATATGCAGACTATTTTTGCATCATCCAAAACTGGCAGATAGAAGCCGGAAACACAAGCAGCATATTTGTACACAACCTATTAAACCATTATTGATATGAAACCTAAATTCTTTTACCTTGCAATGGCGTCCTTCCTTCCTGCCCTAACACAACAGGCAGATGCGAAGCTGGCAAAACACATCCACTTGCAACAAGACTCACTCAAGACAGAAACCTCACAGAAGCCGGAAGGAAGCGAACGGAACGTAATGCTGAATGCTTCGGACGCAAACAAGCCTCGTGAAATCCAGATAGGACTGCCTAGCGAAGATGTCAATGTATATGAAAACGGACTACCTGCCGTATATTCTTCTGCGGTACACAGACTGGCTGCCCATTGGAGAAGCGATGCAAGCTTGGGAGAGGTGGGACTGCTCACTCCTTCTGAATCGGCTATCATGACAGGAAACATTGCCTACTCAGTCAACTCCTTCAGCAAACTCGGACAAAAGGAATTTAAAGGAATACTGAATTACCGTGCCAACCATTTCGGGATGCAGCAGTTCGACCTAAATGTATCGGGCGGAATCGGTGACAAGTGGCTGTATACTGCAAGCGCATACCAAAATTTCGACCCGGGAAGTTTCGACTTGAAAATCGATGAATATTCCGACCGGACACAGCTTTACCATGCCGGACTTACACGGCTCTTCAATAATAACAAAGGCAAGATTACCTTGATGTACAAATATGCGAACAGCCGGAATCCAGGGAACTTCTTCAACCAGGCCCCGTTCATCTATACAGGAGATGGATCGGTAAAGGAGCTTCCGGGATTTCCTCTAGGGACCACTTCATACGGACCCAAGAACGGAGATATCGAATATATGGATATCATGGACGGACAAATGAAAAAAGCAAACCTGAAAGATCTTACGCATAACCGCTCGCACGAGGTTGCACTACTCACGGACTATGCTTGCGACAACGGCATGAGATGGACGCTGAACATGAAATATATGAACGCTCCGGAAGCGAACTACGTGGACTTCGGCGGAAGTACAATTTCCAGAATCACAGCAACAGACGGATATATTGACGGAGATGGAAATCCATTTGAAGGGTTGGTGGAAGGCAGACGCACATGGCTACACGCTGGAAAGGTACAGAACTTCCTTGCCACTTCCGAACTTCAAAAGCAATTCGGCCGTCACGGACTCCGTCTGGGACTGAACGAATGGTATTACCATCTGGACTACCACTCGTCTTCATTCCAATGGATAGGTTCCGTACAGGAATACCCTGAGATACTTACAGGACCTGACGGAAAGAAATTTCGCGGCTTCAACGAACTGAGTCCGGAATACACGGTCGGGTATGAAAACAAGCTGGCACTCTATCTGACAGACAACTGGCAGATAGCTCCGAATCTGAACCTGTATTATGGAGGGCGTCTGGAATACTACCGCATGTCAGCCGACCAGATTCCCTATACACGCTATCCCGGCTTCCACATCGGAGATGTACATACCTATAGCAATGCAGACGGATCGACTTATACGGAAACCATCGCTCCACACAAGGTAGTGAAAGACAAACTGAATTATGCAGCCACAGCACGCATTACATACAAAAAGAGTTCGGCATCACAGCCGACGGAACCATCGCAACCCGATTCCCGCGCATCAACGAATATGCCGGAACAGGACCAACGGAAGATCAGTACAACCGGGTGACCATTCCGCTGGTACGCGGCGGACTCTTCTACAAAAACAACTGGATTGACCTGACTTCGATGGTCACATACATCGCCAAGTCAAACAACATAGACCAGCAGAACATCACCAAACCAGGAACGACCGAATCGAAGACTACGCTGCTGATTTACGACATCCAAACTTTGGGATGGACTACATCCGCTGAAATTGACCCTTTCAAGGGATTCCATCTGCATGCGCTGTTCACCTACCAGAAGCCGGTCTACAACAACTACGAAGCGACCGTCACCTTCAACGACGGCTCTACCCAAACACTGAACGCCAACGGAAACATCGTAAAGGAAATTCCGCAAATCCTGCTGGAACTCGACCCAAGCTACAATATTACGGATGACTTGCGTGTTTGGCTAAGTTTTCGTTACTTTGGGAAGACATACGCGAATCTTACCGATGCGCTCTATTTCAACGGACGCTGGGAAACTTTCGGCGGTGTGAACTGGAACGTGAACAAACACCTCTCGCTGGGAGTAGGTGTAATCAACTTCCTGAACCAAAAAGGCGCAAGCGGTACAATCAGCGGCTCGGAACTTATATCGAAAGAGGAAGCGGCTCAGTTCAACAACACGTATATGAGCGGGACTTACCTCCGCCCGTTCACGATTGAATTCAGTGCAAGCATCAAATTTTGAAACAGAGAGATAAACTCTCACATTAAACAACAACTAATAAACAAAACCATGAAAAAAGTATTATTGGCAACAGCATTGGCCTGCATGAGCCTCACGCAGGTAGACGCAGCCGAACAAAAAATCATCCGTATCTCTACAGACAACACGGATCTGGTCCTGCAAGTGGCTCCCAACGGACGTCTCTACCAATCTTATTTCGGAGAGAAGTTGCTGCATGAGAACGACCTGAAAAACCTTCCGTGGAACATTCATGCAGGTTCTGACGGCAGCGTCACCCCAAGAGGATGGGAAGTGTACAGCGGTTCGGGCAACGAAGACTATTTCGAACCGGCAATAGCCGTCACACACAGCGACGGGAATCCGTCTACTTATCTTTACTATGTATCTTCGTCGACGCAGCAGGTGGAGGGCGGAACACAAATCACCATCAACCTGCGCGACGACAAATATCCGGTGGACGTGACACTGCACTACGTGGCCTATCCCAAAGAAAATGTCATCAAGACATGGAGCGAAATCAAGCATCAGGAAAAGAAGCCGGTATACCTCTCAAGATACGCTTCAACCATGCTTTATTTCAACCGCACGGCATATTATCTGACAGAGTTCAGCGGCGACTGGGCAAAGGAAATGCAGATGAGCACCCAGCAGTTGCAGCCGGGAAAGAAAATCCTCGACACAAAGCTGGGAAGCCGTGCCGCCATGCACATGCAGCCTTTCTTTGAGGTTGGACTCGACCAGCCGGCCGACGAGCAGAAAGGAGATGTGCTGATGGGCACCCTCGGATGGACCGGCAACTTCCGCTTCACTTTTGAAGTAGACAATGCAGGCAACCTCCGCATAATCCCTGCCATCAATCCGTATGCTTCAAGATATGAACTGAAAGCCGACGAAGTGTTCACCACTCCGGAATTCATCTTCACATTAAGCCACGAAGGTACCGGTACGGGAAGCCGCAACCTCCAGGCTTGGGCAAGAAACTATCAGCTGAAGGACGGCAAGAAAAGCCGGATGACCCTGCTGAACAACTGGGAAAATACGGCTTTCAACTTCAATCAGGAAATTCTTGCAGGACTGATGAAAGAAGCAAAGCATTTGGGCGTGGACATGTTCCTGCTTGATGACGGATGGTTCGGAAACAAATATCCGCGCAAAAATGACCATGCAGGCTTGGGTGACTGGGAAGTGACTCATGACAAACTTCCCGGAGGCATCAAAGCATTGACAGACGCAGCTAAGGAAGCCGGAGTGAAGTTCGGCATCTGGATCGAGCCTGAGATGGTCAACCCGAAGAGCGAGCTGTTCGAGAAGCATCCCGACTGGGCCATCCACTACCCAAACCGTGAAATGTATTTCTATCGCAACCAATTGGTGCTTGACCTGAGCAACCCCAAAGTGCAGGATTACGTTTACAGCGTAGTCGACAACATTCTGAAAGAAAACCCCGAAGTGGCCTATTTCAAATGGGACTGCAACAGCCCGATTACAAACATCTACTCGCCGTATCTGAAAGACAAACAAGGGCAACTGTATATCGACCACGTGCGCGGTGTATATAATGTGATGAAACGCGTAAAGGAAAACCATCCGGACATCCCGATGATGCTCTGCTCGGGAGGCGGCGCGCGCTGCGACTATGAGGCTCTCAAATATTTCACCGAATTCTGGTGCAGCGACAATACGGATCCGGTTGAAAGAATATTCATCCAATGGGGATTCTCGCAGTTCTTCCCGGCAAAGGCTATGTGCGCGCATGTAACAAGCTGGAACAGAAATACATCCATAAAGTTCCGCACAGATGTCGCGTCAATGTGCAAACTGGGATTCGACCTGGGACTGAAAGATTTGAGCAAAGACGAGCTGACATACTGCCAGGAGGCTGTGGCCAACTGGAAACGCTTCCAGCCCGCCATCATGGACGGAACGCAATACCGCCTTGTATCTCCTTACGAAAGCAACCACATGGCTGTAAACTATGTAAGCCAGGACAAAAGTCAGGCCATTCTTTTTGCCTACGACATTCATCCGCGCTTCCAGGAGAAACTGATGGCCGTAAAACTGCAGGGGCTCAATCCTGACGCCATGTACAAGATAGAAGAAATCAATCTGATGCCGCATACCGCATCAACTCTGAAAGCCAATGGAAAGGTGCTTTCGGGTGATTATCTGATGAAAGTGGGTCTGGACGTATTCGGATTTGCACAGACCCGGAGCCATGTGATATCCATCACGGCACAATAAACATTCATTTTTTCCTATATGACGAAGGTACTGCAAACCATTTGCAGTGCCTTCGTTTTTTTGCTATGAAATGCGCAGCTCGTGCAGGCAGGCTTCCACTTCTGTCATGCTTCCCATGTGTTTTCCCATATCATCAGAAAGCTTCACGCATTCCCTCCACTCCTGATTGACATTCATCTTGCAGCGCGAAAGCTTCATCACAATATTCGACGGACGATAGCCCGTGTCATTCGTCAGATTGGTACCGATGCCAAAAGAACATCTGATTTTCCCCGAACAATAGTTGAATATATGCAAAGCCTTTTCAAAGTCAAGGGCGTTGCTAAAGATTATGGTCTTGGTTGCAGGATCAATTCCCAGTTCCTTATAGCGGGCTATCAGCCTGTCGATGAACTCATATTCATTCCCGGAGTCACATCTCACCCCGTCAAACAGCTTGGCCTGCTTCCGGCTGAAATTGCTCAAGAACGAATCAGACGTATAAGTATCAGACAAAGCGGTTCCCAGATCGCCGTCATACACGTTCACCCAATTCTCAAGCGCCATATAATTGGCGTGCTTGTACCCGAACTGGGCCCCATGAAACATGAACCATTCGTGCGGATGGGTACCCATCGGCAGCATACTGTATTTCATCGCCAGATAACAATTGGAGGTTCCCGTGCAATACCGGGCATTCTTTTTCAGATAGGCAACAACCTTGTCCTGCACATCAAAAGAGAACCGCCTCCTCGTTCCAAATTCAGAAAAGAGCATCTTGTTTTCGTTTGAAAGCTTCACCTTCTCGGCAAGCCTTACCATCCAGTCCGCATCATCAGGTATGCGGTTCATGAACTGATTCTTGATTTCGGAAACGATAGCCAGCAACGGCACTTCATACAAAGTAACCTTATAAAGAAAATCGGTCACCTCAATATGCAAATGTTTTTCTTCATCCAGATAAACTTCTATCTTTTGCGGATCGAATCGAAATGATGAAAGCCACTCCCAGTATACTCTCGGCAGGAAACGGCAATGCTTGCACATGTATTCCAGCTCATTTTCCTGAAGCACGACCAGACTCAGGTTCTGTATTTCATTCTTCAAGGCCTCCAGAAACCCGAGGGTATATTCGGTTTCATCCCTGTCCTTAAAAGAAAAGGTTCCCATAGCATAAGGGAAAAGCTTGATGTACGCATACGAGGTGGTGAACTTATACAGATCTGTATCTAAAATTGTCTTTATAACCATAATCTCTTATCTAAATTTGTCCTTAATACTGTTTTTCATTGACAAGCACAAACTTACGGAAAATCTGTGGAATATCCGCCGGATTTCGGCAGAAATGCGAATTTGAAATTGAAGATTAAGCAGTTAGGAGGAAATCACGGAAGTTGGACTGAAGGCTGAAAACCGTTCCCAAGCGGATTGAAGCAGAAGATGGGGTTCCTGTTCATTACCCGATGAAAGTGCAGATTTAACAATCATCATTCTGCGCAGGTTTGCTTGTCAGGGTTCAACTCGTTGAATTATGGTTTTGCGGCCAAAAAAGAACGAGTATGACAAGGAGCACATTTCGCGTGCTGTTCTATGCGAACAACAGCAAGAAGAAGAACGGAATTGTCCCCATCATGGGACGGGTTACAATCAACGGGACGGTGGCACAGTTCAGTTGCAAGCGGAGCATCTCAAAGGAGCTTTGGGATGAAAAGGAAACCGTGCCAAAGAC
>NZ_JANRHN010000090.1:0-901 GCF_024733745.1 Bacteroides sp. ET225
AGAAACTGTTTTGAATTGATTCAAGAATAATGTTATAAGCATCTTCAGATCTCAAATCAGTCGGTCAATTGGAAAAATGTTATATCTTTAAAGGTACCAAACAATAAAGTTATGACACAGTATCCAACCGACCTGACTGAAAAACAGTGGCAAGTTATAAAAAATATTTTAGAGCCGCAAGCGAGGAACCGAAAACATCCGCTTAAAGAGATAATGAATGCCATCCTTTATATCAACAAGACCGGCTGCCAATGGCGTATGCTTCCTTCTGACCTCGCCCCTTGGCAAACCGTCTATTACTACTTCCGCAAGTGGAAGCTTGAAGGTGTGTTTGAAGAGGTGATGGATGCCTTGCACTCCCTTATCCGTAAACAGGCGGGACGGGAGGAAAGTCCCAGTCTTGGCATCATGGATTCCAGAAGCGTAAAGACCTCCCATCATGTTGATTCTGACCGTGGTATAGACGGGAACAGGAAAATCAAAGGACGTAAAGAGCACATCATTGTCGATACGCTTGGCCTTCCGTTAGCCGTCGCAATCCATGAAGCCAACCTGCATGACAGCAAGGGCGCCCCACAAGCCATAGAGAAACTCGCTTATAAATTTCCGCGCTTGGTGAAAATCCTGGCGGACGGAGGCTATAGGGGAGATTTGGCTGATTGGGTCAAGAAGAAATTCGGATGGATATTGGAGGTCGTACTCAGACCGGACGAATGTCCATCCAAATTTCAAGTACTGCCCAAACGCTGGATTGTGGAACGCTCTTTCTCATGGCTGGAAAACTTCAGAAGGCTGACCATCGATTATGAATTCCTTGCTGAAACCGCAGAAGCTATGGTACAGATTGCATTCATCCAAATCATGCTTAACAAATTTATCGAATGAAATCAAAACAGCTTCT
>NZ_JANRHN010000091.1:0-872 GCF_024733745.1 Bacteroides sp. ET225
ATTTGAAAACGGGTCAGTATAAATCCAACCGTTGTTTTTGGCGATGATTACAATCATCTTGAACGTCTGCATGAATTTTGCCGTAGTATTCTCATTGCATTTGCTTTCCGTTCTCAGATAGTTCTCGAAGTCCGTAATGAACATGTGGCCGATTTCCTTCAGTGATATATCCGAAATATTGTATTTCACTTTCATAAATTCCTCCAGCCTTCGGTAGCAGCGGTCATACTTCGCGAGGGTGGCAGGCGTCTTGCTGATGCCGACCAGTTTTCTTGCATCCTCATTGTGTTTCTTGAAAAGTTCCAGCAGTGTTCTTTGTTTCGCCGTTATTCCCAAAAACGCATTGCGTATTTTTTCTACCGTTACGAATGACTCATGCACTTCAATATCCCGGTAGTGGTTTTTCAGCGAAGCACGGATGTCCTCCAATGTTTCATTCAACTGGCGGGCTTTCTGTGTATTTCCTTTCGCCTTGCCCAAAACTGTATCCCAGGCATCCGGCTTCACGCTCAGTTTAGAACTGAACTGTGAGATTTCACCATTAAGTGACAGACGAATCATAATACAAACTGTTCCGTCCTTGTTTACCTGATTTTTTCTTAGATAGAACAAAATCTTAAATGTACTCTTACTCGTATCCTTTTTTAATTTATCTCCGTTACAGTGGGTGTAATGACTTCCCTCTGCAAAGGAATAATTAATAATTGGGTTACAAGCAGACATTTGAACGTCAATGAGCGACAAATCAAGGATTTACATCGAAAATCGTTACTATTTTTATAGGCTATTTTTTAGTAACGATTTAGTAACGGAACTTTGTCTGAAGTGGGCATTTTAATGTCTTTCGGTTGTCCACCGGATAAATAGAAAAA
>NZ_JANRHN010000092.1:0-567 GCF_024733745.1 Bacteroides sp. ET225
TCTTGCACCTTGAACCAGTTGAGATAGTCCTGCATGTACTTCGTGGCTACGCCCCAGAATGTTCCGTTAAGCCACTTCTTGAGCCTGCTGTGCAGGGAATTGACGTGTTGGATATGGTAAAATCCCCTCTTAACGTGCCAGCCGAGGTCAGCCCTTATGACCACATGCTCAATATGGTTGTCCATTGCATATCCCTTGTAGCTGACATGCCCGTCCGAACACAGCACCGTCCCTTGTGGCAGCGGAGTGTGCAGGCTTTCCGTGATTTCCGCTTTCGTCAGCCGTCCATATCCGCAAAACGTCATGTTGAGGTCGTTCTTTCTGTCAGCCGTCACTATGACGGTGACCTTGTCCTTGGATGCGCCTTTGCCTTTTCCCCCTCCGCCACGCTTGCGGGGCTTGCGTCCCAGGTGGCGGCTGCCTTTGTCTGACTTTTCAAAGAATGTCTCGTCGCTTTCGGTTATTCCTGAGAACGAACCGCCTTCATCCTGCTTCAGGGAACGCAATATCTTGTGCCGCCAGTCGAAAGCTGTCTTCTTGTTAATGTGCAATGCGGCAGAAATCCTG
>NZ_JANRHN010000093.1:0-550 GCF_024733745.1 Bacteroides sp. ET225
CTCATAGCAACAGCTACGTCATGAGTAGAGCATTAAAAATGACCTGTGCCTATTCGCCATCCAAATACCCGGTACTCATAAAATTCACATTGTTGTATGCGTATTTGTAAGCATCAAACATGATGTTTGCTTCTTCGGAATAATCGTTTTTTACGGAGTCGTAAAAATCGGCGAATTGTTTTTCCAGGTCTTTTGAGCGAGTGATGTTGGACCAATAGAAAAACCAGAATTGGAATCTATGTCCGATGCGTAAGCTGGACAAATAGTTGAAAATGGCTTTTCGTGTGTCAGTTTGGTTCAATAACTGTCTAACCATACTTCTTAAATAATTGGGAGCGTCTGCATCAATCTCTGCTCCTATGCACAGGTCTATTGCTCTTTTGCAATACTCATCTGCTGATATGGCCGTTAGCTTGTTGCTGAAAGCATTCACGAGTTTGTGCGATGTGGAATACAAATTTGGCAGGACATTGTTGCGGGTGTATTGAAAAGTTGCGATATATTGCATCCAATTTTTAGGAAAGGCATCGAAGTACTCGCGCTGGCTGTC
>NZ_JANRHN010000094.1:0-423 GCF_024733745.1 Bacteroides sp. ET225
GCGTCGGGATAGTTGCTCTGCACGTAGCTCTTGATCCCCTGAGGAACAATCGCTGAAGGAACTCCGTTGACCTTGCAGCTAACTTCCGTCCAGTCGCCAGACTTGTCGAACTCAACCTTTTCGCCGGTCGTGAAGATCACGTCGTAGCTCTTGCTGAACAGATCTGTTTCCTGCTTGGCCAAAGCAACCTTCGAACTCTTGAAATAAGTCGAAAGGAAGGTCTGAGCCTTAGTAGGCAACTGACCGATCTGGATGGGCCTGTCATTGTCGGCAAAGGCGATTCCGGACATCACGAACACACTCACTAAAAATAATGCTAACTTTTTCATAAGGCTTATTCTTTTTAGGGTTATACATTTGTTGCATTTTTCTAATGCAAAGATGCGGACAGAATCTGAAAACTTTCTGAACAATGCGGATTTT
>NZ_JANRHN010000095.1:0-418 GCF_024733745.1 Bacteroides sp. ET225
TGAGGAGGGAGAGGAGATCACGGAACTTGAATACCTCCCGGCAGAAATGGTTCCCGACAATCCCCTCCGGAAGAACAGCATCGTGGACGTCCGGTGCCGGGACAACAGGGGAAGGCACTTCATCGTGGAGATGCAGATGGTATGGTCGCAGGAATTCCGCCAGCGCGTCCTGTTCAACGCGTCGAAAGCGTACGTGAGGCAGATCGAAAAGGGAAACGACTATTCCCTCCTCCAGCCCGTATACTCCCTGAACCTCGTAAACGAAGTATTCGAGCCCGAGCTCAGGGAATTCTACCACTACTACCGCCTTGTACACGTCGAGCATACGGAGAAGGTGATAGACGGGCTGCACCTGGTATTCGTCGAACTCCCGAAGTTCAACCCCCACACCTACAGCGAGAAGAGGATGCAGGTGCTA
>NZ_JANRHN010000096.1:0-418 GCF_024733745.1 Bacteroides sp. ET225
CGAGGAGGGAGAGGAGATTACGGAACTTGAATACCTCCCGGCAGAAATGGTTCCCGACAACCCCCTCCGGAAGAACAGCATCGTGGACGTCCGGTGCCGGGACAACAGGGGAAGGCACTTCATCGTGGAGATGCAGATGGTATGGTCGCAGGAGTTCCGCCAGCGCGTCCTGTTCAACGCGTCGAAAGCGTACGTGAGGCAGATCGAAAAGGGAAACGACTATTCCCTCCTCCAGCCCGTATACTCCCTGAACCTCGTGAACGAAGTCTTCGAGCCCGAGCTCAGGGAATTCTACCACTACTACCGCCTTGTACACGTCGAGCATACGGAGAAGGTGATAGACGGGCTGCACCTGGTGTTCGTCGAACTCCCGAAGTTCAACCCCCACACCTACAGCGAGAAGAGGATGCAGGTGCTG
>NZ_JANRHN010000097.1:0-404 GCF_024733745.1 Bacteroides sp. ET225
TGACGGTTGGGGCGATGATGTCTATTACAATTCGAATGATGATACCTATTACATTGACATAGACGGTGACGGCTTTGTTGATTCGGCCTATGTCAATGACGGTTATGACGAATCTGATTCCGGTGACGACTGGAGTTCGGGCGATGAAACCACGACTCCGCCAGACCCTGACCCTCTTCCTGACCCGGGAGATGCTCCGACTGATTCCGGTGAGGGGGAATTGGGTGGAGGAAGCGGTGAGGTTGAACAAGGGGGTGATGGTAACAATCAGCAGTCCCAATCTCCTCCTCCCGTGCCTTTCAATGAGGCTGAACAGAAGAAGGTAAATTCTCTGCTGAGTATCTTGGAAAAGAACCATGGGATCAATCCTTCCAAATATACGATTATGAAATCAAATAATTGTA
>NZ_JANRHN010000098.1:0-292 GCF_024733745.1 Bacteroides sp. ET225
CAACAGCGGAATGCGCAAAGGCATTGAAAAAGGAATCAAGAAAGGCATCGAGAAAGGCATCAAGGAAGGCATCGAAAAAGGACGGGCAGAAGGCATTGCCGAAGGCAGGCTGTCCGTAGCGAGAAACCTCAAGCAGATGGGGCTTGACGCTGCGTCCATCGCCGAAGCCACCGGACTCGATGTGGAAGCCGTCGAAAGGCTTTGAGCATAAAAGACTTTAGCTCCTTTAAACTCAACGCACGAAAAGCTTTGCCGGTCCGGCCCTTTTCGCTATCTTTGTCCCGTAACCTTA
>NZ_JANRHN010000099.1:0-267 GCF_024733745.1 Bacteroides sp. ET225
CCAAGAGACTTCTGCTCGGACATCAGGTGCATATATGCCTTGACAAGCCCTTTCTTATGGAGCTTCTGCTGCCACGTGCCGGTATATTCGGTGAAAGTCCTGCCGCAATCCTTGCACTTGAAGCGTTGCGTCCCGTGGTCCTTGCCGAAACGGTAGTAACGGTTGCCGCCACAATGAGGGCAGCAGCCCTGCTTTTCCAACAGAGCTGACAGGTGCGAGCTTTCAGGGACTGTCGCTTCACAATGTTTGGCCATGCTCAACGCTTGC